>CAZGRB010000010.1:0-24992 GCA_964527695.1 uncultured Ruminiclostridium sp. | reverse complement strand
AATTTTTCAACGGAAATATCTACCCCTATGAAATGATGACAAACTCAGCGGAATCACTTGCCGCTGAAATGAAAATCGGCGATTATCTGGAAAAGGCGGATAAGTTAATCCCGAAAGATGATGACGGTTATTTTTCCGATAAGATGAGGGGCGAAATCTGCGTTCTTCAGAATCTCACAGCTGAGCAGGCTTTTGGGCTGGGCTTTGCCCTCGGTTTAAGAATGACAGTTGAATGTTATTCCGCATTGTAGGGGCGTGCATTGCGCGCCCGAAAAAACGGGCGACTAATAGTCGCCCCTACAATTAAAATCCGTCTTCGAAGCAGACACCACAACTATTCACTATTCGTTCTTCGCTTTTCACTAAACAAACAGGCGGCACAACGTGCCGCCTGTTTGTTTTATTTTACACTGAATAAAATTTCCCCATAATTCGGCACAGGCCAGTACTCGCTTGCAACCATTGTTTCAAGCTCGTCAACGTCTGCCCTGATTTCGTTCATCTTTGCGAAAACTTCATCGTGATAGAATCTTGCAATCTGCTGAACGCCTTCGATCGTCTTTGCCTTTTCAAGAAGAGCGCAAAGCTCGCCTGTCTTCTTGGTCATGGCAGTTGTGAGTGCGCAGATTCTTACAACGATTTCCTTTTCTACGCCGATGTCCATACCTACCGTCTGCTTGGAAGCGATAATATCGCAGAGTGTCTTCTGATAGGACATAACCGCAGGAGTATAGTCACGCTTTACCATTTCAACTACGGTCTGAGCCTCGATGTTGATGGTCTTGTAGTAATTTTCAAGGAGAATTTCGGTACGTGCGTGGATTTCACGCTCAGAGAATACCTTATGCCTTGTGAAAAGCGCAATTGCCTTTTCATCTTCAAAATGAGGAAGCGCATCAACCGTGGAAACAAGGTTGGGAAGTCCTCTTACTTCGGTGGCTTCCTTTACCCATTCCTCGCCGTAGCCGTTGCCGTTGAAAATAACTCTGCCGTGCTTCTTGAAGGTATCGACAAGCAGATTGTGGAGCATATCGTCAAAGTTTTCGGGGGTTGCCTTTTCAAGCTCGTCGGCAAAAACTCTGAAGGATTCAGCTACTATGGTATTTAAAATAATGTTGGGAGTTGCTACGTTATGTGTCGAACCTACGGAACGGAATTCCCACTTATTACCCGTAAAGGCAAAGGGAGAGGTTCTGTTGCGGTCGGTGTTGTCCTTCTTGAACTTGGGGAGGGAAATAATACCCAGGTCAAAGTATGCAGACTTCTTTACAACTGTTCTGCCGTCGATAATTGCCTTTACAACCTCGTCAAGCTCATCGCCGAGGAAAATTGAAATAATGGCAGGGGGCGCTTCATGGGCGCCGAGACGGTGGTCGTTGCCTGCTGTCGCAACGGAAAGGCGGAGTAATTCCGCATAATCGTCAACCGCCTTTATAACAGCGGCTAAGAAAGTAAGGAACTGGGCGTTTTCACTGGGAGACTTGCCGGGCTTAAAAAGATTCTGACCGTCATCGGTGGATAATGCCCAGTTGTCGTGCTTGCCTGAGCCGTTTACGCCCTTGAAGGGTTTTTCGTGTAAAAGGCATACCATATCGTGCTTCTTTGCAATCTTCTGCATCATTTCCATAGCCAGCTGGTTCTGGTCTGCGGCAATGTTCGCAGAAGCAAATATAGGCGCCATTTCATGCTGTGCGGGAGCTGCCTCGTTATGCTTTGTGGTAGAGGGAACACCCAGCTTCCATAAAGCCATATCAAGGTCCTTCATATAATCGGAAACCCTCTGCTTGATTACGCCGAAATAGTGGTCTTCCATTTCCTGACCCTTGGGTGCGGGTGCGCCGAAGAGAGTACGTCCTGTATAGAGTAAATCCTTACGCTTTTCGTAAACGGCCTTGTCTATAAGGAAATATTCCTGTTCTGCGCCTACTGTGGGGATAACACGCTTTGATGTGGTATTTCCGAAAAGGCGGAGAATACGGAGCGCCTGCTCGGAAAGTGCGTCCATAGAGCGCAAGAGGGGTGTTTTCTTGTCAAGAGCCTCGCCTGTATAGGAACAGAAGGCTGTGGGTATGTATAATGTGGAGTCCTTTACAAATACGAAGGATGTAGGGTCCCATGCGGTGTAGCCTCTGGCTTCAAAGGTTGCACGGATACCGCCCGAGGGGAAGGAGGAAGCGTCAGTTTCACCCTTGATAAGCTCCTTGCCCGAAAATTCCATGATAACAGTACCGTCGCCTGTGGGGGCAATAAAGCTGTCATGCTTTTCGGCGGTAATGCCCGTCATAGGCTGGAACCAGTGTGTGTAGTGGGTTGCACCCTTTTCGATTGCCCAGTCCTTCATGGCTGTGGCAACGCTTTCGGCGATTGTCCCGTCAAGCTCACTGCCTGTATTCATGGTTTCCTTGAGCTTCTTGAAAACCTCCTTGGGGAGTCTTTTGCGCATTGTGGACTCGTTGAAAACGTCCTCGCCGAAAATTCTCGACACATCAATTACTTCTGTCATAAAAGGTAGTTCCTTTCTTGTAAATAGACTGTTCTACATTATATTTTTACAGTAAAATAATAATACAATCGTGTTTGTTTGTCAATATGGGAATTTTTACAAAAATATTCATCATCTGTGCTGATATGCAGTTATACTGCTTTTTTCGTACCCTGTGTTTTCTTTCTTCTCCGCTCGGCAGCTTTTGTCCATACGCCCCACAAAAGCAGGTTGAGGTTTATATATCCCAACGACTTTGCAAGGGCGTAAACGCTTTCCTGTGCGTTTTCAAAAGCACTTATAACGCTGGTGTAAAGTCCGCATACCTCCCAGACATTTCTGCATACAGGAAACAGCGATATAAAAGAAAACAGCGTGGGGATAACAAAAACACCGAAGGTGGGGGAATCCTCCGTCAGCTCGTCTGTGCCGTGACGGAAAATCAGCGCAAATGCCAGTCCGCAGGCGGCAATAAGCGCAGGATACACGAACAATGTCGTTGAATCGGTGCGTACAGAAGGGTATTCCTTGAAATAAAAGACTGTCTCCAGCTGGGGCACAAGAAATTCCGAGGTGTCCTCAATATCCACTGAATAGCTGTAATCTTTTTCATCAACCGTGTATGAATAATGAGCAAGCCTTTCGCCGTCCTCGGTAATTTCCGTTATTCCGCTGTAACAGATTCCGATAATCTGCAGGGTTGAAAAAAGTGCGGTAATGAATGCTATTGCGGCATACAGAAATACAAATGCAAGATAAATCCAGCCGTTTACCCTAAGCTTCATAAGCCTCTTCATTTCCGTCACCTCTCTCCCGCCGTTTTTTCTTTATGCTCTGTCCTTTATAATCTGTGCCATTTCGCCTACGTTTTTCATGCCCGAAACCTCGCCCATTGTAAAGCGGATTCCGAACTCGTCCTCAACTGCCGCCATGAGCGTGATATGATTGAGGCTGTCCCAGTCGTCAATGTCATCTGCTGTTGTCTCTTCGTCCAGCTCGATGTCCTCATCGTCAAAAAAGTCTCTGAATACTGTGTTTAATCTTTCAAAAATTTCGTCCATTTTATTTTTCCTCCTTGTTGATGTCTATATGCTTTGTACGGGGTTCAAAGCCTGCTGTTTCAAGCTCCCATACTGTGTTTCCGTCTGTGTCGGATACTTTCGCAAAGCCGAAAGTGCCGAACAATTCCTTTACCATTGCGTTTTTGGCGGTAGGATAGTAATATCCCTTTATTTTTGCAATGCCGCACTTTTTAGCTTTGCTTACCACGTTGTCCAGCATGGCAAATTCCATTTCTCTTTTCAGAACACGACAGCTCATTATCCATAAATCAATATGTAAGGTATCATTGTCCTTATGACCGATAACTACCGAAACCACGCCGTTATCGCCGAACTTGTCCGAAAGTCTGCCGTAAAGGGTGATATATTCATCATCTGAGGCAAGCTTCTCGATTTCTGCGTCGGTATAGCGTCTTGTGGTGACGTTGAACTGGTTGCTCTTGTTGGTAAGCTGTGCAATACGCTGTAAATAAGGGGGCGCAAAGCTTTTTATCTCAGCGGACATCTGAAGGCTGTCCAGATATTCGCCGTAGTCGGAGAAGCTTTTTTCAAGGCTTGCTCTCTTAGCGTTGGCCTTATACATTTCCGTGCGTTTGCGATCATCGTCAGACAGGGAAACTACCTCGAAGTAGCGGTTTCTGTCCATGATTCTCACATAGTTTTCCGCTCCGTCCATTTCGGGTACGGCTGTGCCCTTAAGCTGTTCACGGACAATCTCACGCTCCGCAGGGTTGTCGTCTGCGAAAACAAAGCTTTCGGGAAGAAGACTCAGTTCATTTGCCGTTTCAAGGATATTTCTGTCCTTGTTTTCCCAGTTTGCTTTTATTACCGTGAAATCATCGGGTTTTAAGCTTCCGTCAGGGTGACAGAGCCCTGCCTCGGCATTTTCATAGTCGTTCTTTGAGCATACCGTAAGCAGTACGCCTAAATCCTTATGGAGCTTAACATACTCCTGAAACTCGGAATAAACCTGCCCCGAGGGTAAATCCATGCCGATTTTTATCTTATCTGCCCCGTCGTCGCCTACAACGCCGCCCCACAGGGTGTTGTCAAGGTCGAGGGCGATTACCTTTTTATTCTTGCCGTAAATTGCCTTGATAATCGCCGCAATGTTCGCCGCAAGAACAGGCACGGCAGGCAGTGCAAGGGCATATTTATACATCTGCCAGCTTAAGTTGTCCGCCCATGCGTCAAGTCCGTAGCAGGCGGAAACGTAATTTATGTCATTTATATAGAATTTCTGCTCATTTTCCGCATAATCCGCAAAGCGGAGATTCAGCTCGTTTACCGTTCTCACTCTGCCGTGAACGTCGGAGCAGTCGGAGTTGCCTAAAAGACGGAAGGGCGGCTGTTCAAAATTGTTCTGGATTACAGGACAGCCGAACTTTTCCTTTAAGCTTTCCCACATCTGCTTATAACGTGCAAATTCTCCGTCAATTGCCGCTTTCGCTTCCTCTCTGCTGTCGGTTATGGCAGGATAACGGTTTATATTGCGGTTTGTGGTGTGGATATAGATAAGGTCGGGGCTGAACGCTGTCAGCTCCTCAGGCGGAAACATTGCGTCCTGCCAGTACTGACCGTATTCGCTGATATAGAATGACGGCTCAAGCCCGTAATTCAGCAGGAACAGCTCAAGCTGGTCGCAGACCGCATTTGCGGTAGAGCCTGCCAGCACGGCGATTTTCACGGGAATACGCTTTACTCCATCATTTTTCATTTCCTTGCGCAGACTTTTCTGCTTTTTCAGCAGATAGCCGCTGTCAAAGGGGTAGGTAAAAAGGTCTTTCATTGAGTTCCTCTCAGTAATTCAGTATTTTTTCCAGATAATTGCCGTTTGTGCCTGCGGCGGTAAAGGTGCACACCGAGAAAAGCAGGTCGGTAGCGCCCACGTCCTTACAGAACTGCACGGCATTCTTATAGAAGTATCTTATATCGCAGACGTAGATTTTCTCAAAGGAGGAAGTAAGGAACGGCACAACGGCGTTTCCGTAGCTCTCCTTGAAAATTACAAGGGTACGTCCGTTTTTCACGTTTGTTTCAATTTCAGCCACAACATTGTCTGCCCCTAAGAATGAGCAGTAATAACCGCTGGCGTCAGGGGTTGTTATAAGCAGGCCGTCACGCTTATTGCTGAGATAACCGTCATAATAGGCGGTTTTAAGAGCGCTGTTATTGGGTGGGATATAAAGGTCGAATTGCTCAGGGTCGTTATAAATCAGAGAGCTTTGCGTATACATATACATTGAACCCACAAAGCCGCCTTTTGACACCTTTTTGTACTGACTCAGGCCGGCAAAGGGCACTCCTGCACTTTCCGCAAAGCTTTCTGCCGCATAATATGCGCCCAGCGGCATCCAGTGGTGGTCGGTACGGGAGTAAACAGGTTCGTCCGTATGTGCGGCAAGAGCAGAATAAACGTCAACATTTACAACATTCTGCAGCCTTTCACGTATATACTCTATTTTATTCCACTGGCTTCCCGTGAAATTGTCAAAGCCGTCGGGCAGATAAAATTCCGCCGAGGTGGGAATAACCATATTATATACATTCACATCGGGAAGCTGTATTCTGAACTCGTTTACGCTTTCCGTCCAGCTTTCGCACAGTCCGTATGTACCCCAGCAGGGCATCAGCGCCCAGTAATGACCGTCAATATCGCATATCATAAGCCCACTGTCGTCTATTTCCGCATAGCTGCCTGACATAACCTGTACTGCATCGGGCCTTTCCGAGGTGGTAATCTCCTCTGTCGCAGGGGGCAGAGTGGTTATATCAGTGCTTTCGACGGCTGTTTCCGTCTGCTCTGCGGTTGTTCCGCCGATAAGGGTAACAGGTATAGTGGTTTCATAATGCTTTGTGCGGACGGTTGTGGTTTCAGCGGAGGTCATTTCGGTGCTTTCGCAGGTAAGAGTGGTTTCTTCCTCACCCGAGGTAGCGCTTGTGCCGTTATCTGCGGCAATATACGCTGTTATTCCCTCGGTTTCAACCGTCCTGAAGGTGACAGCCTTATCCTTTTTCTGACAGGCGGAAAGCATGGCTATACACATAATTACAGCAGCTGCTGCCAACCCTTTATTCTTCATCTTTATCCTTTGTGGTTTCCTCAGGAACAGCTGTTGTCACAGCCTGTCCCTCATCTTCCGCTTCTGCGGGAGGTGTTGTAGTTGCAGTCTTTTTGGTTTTCTCTGTGACAGTTTCCGCAGCCTCAGGCTCGGGAGCTGCTGTTTCAGTGGCTGTTGCCGCCATTGCTTCAAGCTCTTCCCTTGTAGGATTGTCAAGAACCGTGTCAAGTCCGTTTGCGTTAGGGCCTACCGCTGAGAAGGTACACATTGTGAACAAAAGGTCGGTAATACCGTTTTCCTTAATGAATTCAACCGCATTAAGGTCAAAATATCTCATATCGCAGATATAGATTTCTTCAAACGAACCTGTGTAGAATGGAACTTCCGCATTTCCGTAGCTGTCCTTGAAGATAAGGAGCTTTCTGCCGTTCTTGCAGTCAGTTTCAATGCGCACAATCTTTGCGTCACCGCCCATAAAGGTAGAGTATGATGAGCCGACAGGCATATCTATGAACAGCGGGAAGGTGTAATCAAAATTGTAAGCGGTGTCATAGTAATAGGTTGTATATTCGTTGGAAGGTTTATAGTAAACGAACTGCTCGGGGTCATTCAGAATGTTTACGCTTTCGGTAAAGGAATACATTGTACCTACATAACCGTCCTTTACAACCTTTTCGTAGGTGGAAATATCCGCAAAGGGTACGTCTGCCGCCTCTGCAAAGGCTTCTGCCGCATAATATGCGCCTAATGGCTGCCAGTGGTGGTCGGTGCGCAGATATATATCCTCTTCCGTATGCTGTGCAAGTGCAGAAACTGCGTCAACGGCGATAATATCCTCGTGAAGCTGTGAATTTATGCTCTCTATGCTCTTCTGATGACTTGCATTGTATTCCGCAAAATTTGACGGCAGGTAATATTCGCCTGCGGTAGGTGCAATCATAGTATAAATCTGCACCTCGTCGCCCAGTTCTTCGTGGAATCGGTTAAGCGCCGCCGCATAGGTTGTGCCCTTTCCGCCGCCGAACAGGGAAATTGCCCAGTAGTGACCGTCGGAACGCTTTACAACTACCTGACCATTGGTGATAACACCGTCGGCAATTTCGTTGATATTCTTTTCGGTGGTAACGGTTGTTGTTGTGGTGGTGGGCGCGGTTGTTACAGCGGTTGTGCCTGAGGGGATAACGCCGTCTGCCGCTGTTGTGCTTTCGGTAGTTACAGGAGCTACTACAGGGATATCCTCAGCCTCTGTGGTGATTGCCACAAGCTGTCCGTGAATTTCCGCATCATTAAGCTCTACACCGTATGCGCCCTTTATTCCTGCGGCAATTTTCTTGATTTCGTCACGGTAGGGAACTGTATCATCGTAAAATTCGGTAATACCGTTTGTATATGTGCCGTTTAAAAAATCTTCATATGTAAATTCGGGGAAGGAAGCCAGCTCACGCTGTTCAATAAGCGACTTCTCAGACCTGGGAAGTGCCAGCATTGCTATTGCGACCGCTCCGAAAAAAACTGCGGAATATATGATATTTGCAGATGCGAAAACAGGCTTTAAGGGTTTTACCGTTTCCTTTTTCGCTTTTTTCTTTTTCTCTGCCATTCATCTTCTCCTTTCAGGGGTATATATCAATTATATTATCTCTCTGTTTTTCAGTCAAGTGGGAAAATCTTCAAATAAACCTTCATTTTCCGCGGGCGCGCAATGCACGCCCCTACTTGTTATATTTGTTCATTGCCTCATCTGTCTTGTCCTGCACCATAAGCTCTGCCGCCTTTGCAGCATTGGAAAGGGATTCCTCGAGGGCTTCAGCCTGCTCCTTTAAAAAGGGAGACAGCACCCAGTCAGCAAGATTATAGTCGGGGTGGGGCTTTGCGCCTACACCGATTTTGATGCGGGGGAATTTATCGCTGTTTGTGCAGAGGATAATGCTCTTTATGCCGTTATGACCGCCGTCACTGCCCTTTCTGCGGATTCGGGTGCGTCCTACGTCCATGGAAATATCATCATAGATTACAACAAGTCTTTCAGGGGGCAGCTTGTAGAAATTCAGCGCTTCTCTCACGGCTTCGCCGCTGTTGTTCATAAAGGTGGTGGGCTTCATCAGAAGACAGCGCACTCCCCCAAGCATTACATCCCCTGTGAGAGACTTGAATTTCAGCTTCTTTACCTCTGCGTTTATATTTTTTGCTATGGTGTCAATCGCCATAAATCCAGCGTTATGACGGGTATTTTCGTACTGTGTGCCGGGGTTGCCCAGACCGCAGACGATGTACTCAACCGCACCTGTAAGGGGCGGCTCTTTTTCCGCTTTAAGCTTATCAAGAATGTCAAAAACCGACATTTTTTATTCCTCCGATTTGCTTCCGAAAAGGTCTTTTAATTCCTTGCCTATGTTATTTCCGAGGCTGGTAATGCTTTCTTCGGCGCTGTTCATTGCCGATTTTGCCTTTTCCTTGTATTCTGCCTTCTTTTCCTCTGTAAGATGCTCGTCAAGCTTTTCCTTTGCCTTGTCTGCAAGGTTGTCAAAGCCCTTGTCGAGATCGTTCATTACTTTTCCGAATTTTTCTGTGAAGCTCATATTTTTCCTTTCTGTATTACGATTTGCTGTAAACTCTTATATAATCCACGTATACGCTGTCAGGGAAGCTTTCAGATGTAAGCTCTCCTGCTGTCCACGTGCCTGTTTCAGTCGTGAATTTCATATAAAGGGGCGAAGTGCACACTCCGCCTGCCTCTTCTGCAGAGGTGCGCCATGTCTCCTGACCGTCAATGTAGAAAATGTATTCCGTTTCCGACCATAAAAGGGAGAACGTGTGATAGCCGCCGTCATACACTGCGCTGTTCTGAGTCTGACTACCCGTGGACTGATGATTTATGCCGTAACCGTCCCAGTGAAGCGCATGATTTATTCCTTTTCCGAAATACGCACTCTCCATAATATCAATTTCAGTGCCGTCTGTGCCGAAGCCGTCCTCGTTTCCTACGGATTCGCCCATAAGCCAGAAGGCTGTCCAATAGCCGGGAGTGGTGTTAAGAGTGCATCTCACTTCAAAATAGCCGTATGCCTGTTCAAATTTTCCCTTTGAACGGACTGCACCCATATAATATGCTCCGTCGGATTCCTCCGAGGTGATAACAAGATTCCCGTCCTGTACGCTTACACAGTCGTTTTCCCAGTAGCATTCAAGATCCTGTCTTTTCCACTCGGGACAGTACTCCCATTTGCTCATATCAAGAGTGTTTCCGTCAAATTCATCGGAGAATGTAAGGGTATACGCTTCGCCATCAATATAAATATCCCCTTTTACAGGTTCGGCTGTTGTGGTTGTTTCCGTAGTTTCAGGCACTGTTGTGGTTTCAGGGGTTGTGGTGGTTTCGGGGACAGTTGTTTCCTCGGGAGCAGGTGTAGTTTTCTTTGTCTTTTTTGTTTTTTCTGTAGCGGAGGTAGTTGTTGCTGTGGTTGTTTCAACGGTAGTCACCGTGGTGGTTTCAGCGGTGGTGGCAGCTGTGGTCGTTGTGGTTTCGGAAGTAGTTGTGACCTCAGCTGTTGTAGTCGTAGTCTCTGCCGCTGTGGTAGTTGTGGTAGTTTCCGCCGCAGTTGTTGTCTCCGCCGTTGTTGTTTCTGCTGCAGTAGTTGTGATTTTTTCGGTGGTTGTCTCACTTGCGGCGGCGGTTGTGACAGTGGTGGTGTCTGCGGCAGTTATCAGCTCCGTCGTTGAAACAACCGTTTCCGCCGTATTGCCCTGTGCGCATCCGCAGAGCAGTGCCGCAAGCACAATTGCCGCTGTTTTATTATTCCTTTTCATTCTGCAATCCCTCCAGCACCGTCCTCATAAGAGAAAGTGCCGTGTCGCCCTTTTCGGGAGTTATTCTGAAGCAGATTCTGCCTGCAAGATTCAGATTTATTCTGCCGCTTAGCTTTGTGTTGAGCATACCGATTTTATTCATGTCGGGCTTTTCTGTGTAGAAGCAGATGCCGTCCTTGTTCTGGATAATTTCGGAAATTCCGATATTCTGCGCTAAATTGCGAAGCTCTGCCACTTCAATAAGCCCGTACACGGGCTTCGGCGGCTCGCCGTAGCGGTCGATAAGCTCATCTGTAACATCATAAGCGTCATCCTCGTTTCTTATAAGGGCAATCCGCTTGTAACAGCTGATACGCTGCGCCTGATTTGAAATGTAGGTTTCGGGAATAAATGCGTCAACCTTTACGTCAATGAGACATTCGGGAGTTGCCTCTGCAGTCTCTCCCCGTTCTTCCTTTACCGCTTCGTCAAGAAGCTTTAAATACATATCATAACCTACCGCGGAGAGGTGACCCGACTGGCTTGCGCCTAAGATTGAGCCTGCACCTCGGATTTCAAGGTCACGCATAGCGATTCTGAAGCCTGAGCCGAATTTTGTGAACTCTCTTACTGCGTCAAGGCGCTTTGTAGCAATTTCGCTGAGCATTTTTCCTCTTTTAAAGGTAAAATAGGCGAACGCACGGCGGTTTGTTCTGCCCACACGTCCACGGAGCTGGTGAAGCTGTGCAAGCCCCATATAATCCGCATTTTCGATAATCAGGGTGTTGCAGTTGGGGACGTCAACGCCCGTTTCTATAAGGGTAGTGCAGACAAGCACATCTATTTCGTGCTCAAGAAGCTTTCTCCATACTTCGAGAAGCTCGTCTTCCTCCATTTTTCCGTGGGCAATGCCTATTCTTGCTTCAGGCACAAGTGTGTGAAGCTGTGCGGCGCACTGCATAATGCTTTCAATACGGTTGTGGATATAGTAAACCTGACCGTTTCTGCGCAGCTCCTTGTTTATTGCCTGAGCAATAACACCCTCGTTATGCTCGATAACGTAGGTCGTTACAGGCTGTCTGTCCTGAGGCGGCGTTTCAATAACGCTCATGTCACGGATTCCCGACATTGCCATATTGAGAGTGCGGGGGATAGGTGTTGCGGAGAGAGTAAGAATATCCACACCCGCGAACATTTCCTTGAACTTATCCTTGTGGGCAACGCCGAAGCGCTGTTCCTCGTCTATAATTACAAGTCCTAAGTTCCTGAAGCCGATATCGTCCTGCACAAGTCTGTGTGTGCCTACAACAATATCAACCGTGCCTGCCTTGAGCTTTTCGATTGTTTTCTTTATTTCCTTCTGAGTGCGGAAGCGTGACAGCAGATCCACATTTACGGGGAAATCCGCCATTCGCTTTAAAATTGTCTGATAGTGCTGCCATGCAAGTACAGTTGTGGGGCATAAAAGCGCACACTGCTTGCCGCTCATAACGCACTTGAACGCCGCTCGGAGAGCAACCTCGGTCTTGCCGAAGCCTACATCACCACACAAAAGACGCTCCATGGGTCTTTCGGATTCCATGTCACGCTTGATTTCGGCAATACAGCGAAGCTGGTCATCGGTTTCAACATAGTTGAAGTGGTTTTCAAAATCCGCCTGCTCTGCGCCGTCGGGATAAAATGCAAAGCCCTTGGATTTCATTCGCTTTGAGTAAAGCTGAATAAACTCCGCCGCCATTTCCTTTGCGGCAGCCTTCGCCTTGGTCTTTGCCTTCTGCCACTGGTCCGTGTGCATTTTCGACAGCTTTACGGTGTTTATATCGCCGCTGCCGATATATCTTGAAATCAAATCCAGCTGGGTAACAGGCACATAAAGCACGTCTGTGCCTGCGTATCGGATTTTTATATAGTCCTTGCTGATTTTGTCCTGTGTAAGCTTCTGAACACCCTCGAAAACGCCGATACCGTAGCTGTTGTGAACTACTAAATCGCCTACCGCAATGTCATTGAGGGAGTTTATAATCTCCGCCTTTTTGCGTTTCGGCTTTTCACGGGTCTGTACGCTTACCGCCGTGTGGGAGATTGCCGCAAGCTTTGCGTCCTGATAGTTGTATCCCGAGGTCAGCACACCTGTTGTTATATAAACTCTCTTTGCGTAAAGCTTTTTGGGAGAATCGGAGTAATCCGCAGGTATTCCGTCGCCGCGTAAATCCTCCGCAAGGGTCTTTGCGCCCTTTTCCGTACCTGCGAAGACGATTACGCTGTAATTTTCTCTGAGATATGCCTTCAATTCCTCTAAAAGGTACTTGTATTCGCCGCTCCATGGGGCAACCTGCCCTGCGCTGACATTTAAAAGCTTTGAAAGTCTTATGTCGTGACCTCGCATAAAATTGTCGAAATAGGCAAAGACCATTTCCTCCAGCCTTGCGCCGTACTCCGCCTTTGTCAGCATATAGCGGTCAAGTCCCTTGCAAAGTATTCCGTCCTCAAACAGCATTTTTATATCCTCGTTATGCTGTGCGGCGGCGGATTTGAAGCTTTCGCTGCAGGCGCTGTGCTCGCAGATTATAACCCTCCTGCCGTAGTCGAAAAGACAGCTCTCCTTTTCATAGCAAAGAGGAATGTACTTGTCACTGTCGGGAAGAATGCCGTTTTCCAGCTTTTCAATGTCTGCGGCAATGCGCTTTTTTACACTGTCGGCGTGCTTGCCTCTGATTTTTGCGGAAAAGGCGGTTAATTTATCGGAAAATGCTCCGTTATTTTCAAAAAGTATTTCCATAGCGGGAGCAATTGTTATTTTCTTGATTGTGTCAATTCTTCGCTGGGATTCAATATCGAAGGTTGAAATGCTGTCCACCGTGTCGTCCCACAGCTCAATTCTTACAGGGGCAGGGAAGTTTACAGGGTACACATCAAAGATTGCACCACGTATGGAAAACTGCGAAATTCCCTCAATCTGGTCGCATCTGCTATAGCCTAGAGATATAAGCTTTTCAGAAAACTCCTGTAAATTTACTGTGTCGTCATTCTTTATTGCCACCGAACGGGCTAAAAGCACTTCATCGGGGATTGTAAGCTGAGAAGCGGCCTCGGGAGTTGCGCAGACGATTTTGCATCTGCCCTCGCACATTCCGTAAAGCACACCCAGTCTCTTGTGTTCATATTCACGGGAAGCAGAATCCACCTGACCCAGCATAATATCCTTTGCAGGGTACACGTAAGCGCTTTCGCTTCCTGTCATTGTGTTGATGTCATTGCACATTCTCACACATTCGCCCTCTGTTTCGCACAGCACAATAAGAGGAGGGACAAAGCCGTCCTCCTCTGAAAGCGCCGCTAAAAAATGGGCTTTATGTATGTGGGAAAGTCCCGTAAGCATTACGGGAAGTCCGTTTTTATGCTCTGCGACGGCATGGTATTCCTGAAGCTGCCGTGCTGCATTTAAAAAATAATCCATTTTTCACCTGTTATATTTATATAGTATACCGCTTTATTCCTTTGCGGATTTGACGCCATACTCTATTATAGCTACAATTGCCGAGCTTAATACAAGATTTACTGCAAGCTCAATAACAAAATTAAGACCTACGAAGGATGTAACCATGTATACTCCCACGTTTTCAAATCCCATACCTGCCGCCCATTCCTTTATGGTGTCCATAAAGAACAGCACACAGCCAAGTAAGAACACACCTGTATTGACTACAGGGGAAACAATGCCTGCGGCAATTACCGCAGCGAGCTTGCTCTTTTTTCTTATAAGACGGTAAACAACGCCTGCACAAAGACCTGCAAGAGTGCCTTTCAGAATACAGGTTATGATTGTTCCGGGAACATTTATCGCAAGAAATGCCTGTGCGTCAGTCAACAGGACAACAACACCGAATACAAAGCCCAGCCATGCACCTGCCTTCCAGCCGTAAAGCGCCGCACCTACCACAATGGGTACAAGGCACAGGGTGATGTTGAAGAAGCTGGAGCGCAATCCCAGAGTAAGCACCTGCAATACGATAACGAGAGCGGTCATAAGGCTCAGTCCCACCAGAGCCTTTGTGTTGAATTTTTTCTTTTCCATAACGGATTCCTTTCTGCCTCCCCGTTTCGGGTGAAGCGACGGGTTTATATTTTAAGCGTAAGCTGTTTTTTTCAATACACGGTGAAACGATATTAAATCTGCTTCCCGTATGTGTATTTCAGGAAAACCGCCTTAGCTTTACCCCTGAATTTATGCCTTGGGTTTGTTTTTGCGGTAGATTACAAGCAGACCCTTGAGTAAAAGCTGTGAATCAATAGTCATTTCATGTCTGCAATAAGGCGCTACCGCGCCTGAATAACCGCCTGTGGCAACAACGGACTTAGCCTTGCCCATTTCGCTCTCAAAACGGTCAATAAAGCCGTCAATCGTTCCTGCCATGCCGATGATTACGCCTGAACGCATACAATCGGCGGTGTTTGTGCCGATTGCCTTGTCAACTGCACCTGCGGAAATAAGGGGGAGTGCCGCTGTGCCGCTGGAAAGGGAGCTGAATGCCATTTTTAAGCCCACCGCCAGCGCACCGCCCAGAAAATCACCCTTTTCGTTTACTGCAAGAATCTTGCTTACCGTGCCTAAATCCACAATGATGCAGGGCAGAGGATACAATTCCTTTGCGGCAACACCTGCACAGCAGAGGTCAGCGCCTAAGGTTGCAGGGTCGTCGATTTTGATGTTGAGCCCTGTCTTTACGCCGGGGCCAACCACCATTGCGTCAATATCCATATAGCGTTTTACCGCTGTTTTAAGCTGTTCTGTCACAGGAGGCACTACCGAGGAGATGATTACGCCCTCGAAATCCTCCTTTTTTATTTTGTGCATATTGAAAATATCCAGCAGAATCATGGAATACTCGTCCGCCATTCTTGAGGGACGGGTTTCCACACGGATTTCAAACACAAGCCTCTCGTTCTCGTCATAAGCGCCGAAAACGGAATTTGTATTGCCTACGTCAACTGTAAGAACGTACATCTTATTCCTCCTCTTCCGCTTCTTCGTAGTCGGCTTCGCCCTCAGCGGCAGCCGCTTTCTTCTTCTGAAGCAGACGGTATATAACAATCATTGCGGCAAAGATTACCACGCCCGAAACGGTAATAATAATCGCCATGGGATAGCCTGCCGTCACGAATGACATTTCAATCACGTGCTGACCGGGGGTAAGCTCAACGCCGATAAGTGCGTCAAGCACTTCGATATATTCGGTTTCTTCGCCGTCAACCTTTACTGTCCAGCCCTTTTCCACTGGAATAGTTGTGAATAAAATATCGTCGTCCTGCGCATTAACGCTGATTTTAAGCTCTGTGGGAGATACCTTTTCAACGACTGTCTCGCTGTTCTTTGCTTTTAATGCGGTTAAATCGGCGTCAATCGCTTCGCTGTCGCAGTAAAGGAACTGTGCCTCACGGAAATAAAGGTCGTCACGGGTAAGGGTAAGACCGATTGTAACACTCTCTCCCGCTTCAAATTCACCGATTTTCATAATACTGTTGTTGTCGCCCTCGAAATATGTGCCCAGGAAGATTTCACGGTTGAGCCATACGTTTACGGTTCTTTCGTACTTTGAGGGGAGATACATATAAAGAGCAGAGGTTTCAGGCATTTCAAAAGTATATACGATTTCGGTGTTAAGACCGTCCTCCTTCTTCTTGAAGCTGTGATGACCGTCGGTGGTTTTGCCCTGAGTTACGTTGGTAAGCTCTAAATCCACATCGTCAATAATACGTGTGAAATACTCGGTTTTCTGCATATCCGAGGTGACAAGCTGTCTGCCGTACAGCATATACTGCAAGAGGTCGTTCTGATTCTGGAGAGGCTCGGTTGCGGAAAGCTCAAGGTCGGCAACGTCCTCGTTTACAAGATATGCAAGAGGCATAGCGTACTTATTCTCGGTAACGGTGATGTCGTCCTTGCTTTCAATGTTTGCTGTGCTGTTGTCGGGACAGCTGAGAATGTATTTTACGCCCATAAGGCTGTTGGTAACCTCAGTTCCGCCCGAAGAACGGGTGTAGTGGCTTCTTGCGGAGAAACCGAGACGGGATAAAAGCTCGATTGGCTTTGAATTGAGGGTGCTGGAGCTGTGGGAAAGTCCGTACATTCCGCACGCCATAGGGTCATTCACCGTTCTGTGGTATTCCTTTTCGATACGGTAGAAGCCGTCGTCCTCCGCCTTGATTTCGTCAACAACCTCTCTTGTGGGAACAATTACATCAAGATAGGAGGGGCGTGTTGAATACACGATGTCCCAGTCCTGCCTTAAAAGCTGAACAAAGGTGTTTGCGAAAATTTCAAGAGAAATAACCGCAGTGAAGATAATGCAGATGTGCTTTTTATTGAATTTATCCTTGAACTGGACAAGCACCGCCGCAATTACAAGGAGAATGAACATTACAGGGAGAATTACCTGTATACTGTCCATGGTGTCACGGCTTATATCGGCAAGGTAATTGTCCGTCTTTTCAATATAGAGAAGTATTGCAAAAAGTGCAAGGGCAATCCCTGCAATATGCTTTTTGCGGATTTCGCCGATATTGTCAAAGGCTTCGGCGGCAAAACGTACCATAAGGAAAGAAAGCATAAAGCTGTAGCGGTAGGGAAGCCAGTTGGGAAGCTGACCGCCGTGCCAGAGCATATCCACCTGACAAATCCACATGGAAACGCAGAGGATTGAAATAATAACCGCCCCGCCGATTCTGTCACGGCCTCTGATTTTCTTCATGAAGAAGTAGCAGGGGAGCAGTAAAAGTACGATTGTACCGCAGTAGATAAAGGGAAGTCCCGACATTCTTACGGTATCATAGGTAAGAGGGAACATCTTATCCAGCATTTCGATAAGGTCGAAATTTGTGTAGACAGAGCTGTAATCAGGCTCGGAGAAATCAAATTTGCCGTAGGAAAGGGAATTATAAACAGGGATAAGCATATAGCAGGAAATCATCGCCGATACAAGCGCCGACGCCGCAAACAGCATACCTCTGCTGATAAACAGGCGTGCAAGACCCTTCTTGTGGGAAACCACCGCATAATAGAGGAAATATATCACCGAGAAAATAGCAATCATAAAGCCGATGTAGAAGCAGGTAACAAATGCGTACACAAGAGAGATTGTGCACATTACAAACTTTCCCTCGTCTATAAGCTTTTCAATGCCGTATACAACCAGCGGAAGAATCATCACGCCGTCAAGCCACATAGGGTTCATGGTCTGCACCATTGTGTAGGAGCAGAGAGCGTAGCTTGCGGAGAAAACGATAGTGGTAAGCTTGTTAAATCCCTTGCCTCGGCTGAGATAAACCGCCATGCAAAGACCGATAGCTCCCACCTTAGTAACCATCATGGTAAGCAGACCCTCGGTTATCATTTCCCTCGGGAACATCCATACAAGGAAATTGAAGGGACTGCCCAGATAGTAGCCGATGATGCCCATGAATTCGCCTGAAAGGTTTCTGCTCCAGGAGTAGAAAACGCTTTCCTCGCCTGCGAAAACGTCATACATATAGTCGTAGTAATAAACATACTGTCCGTTTAAGTCAAGGGATAATACCGATTCACTCCCGAAAGGATAAACCCCGAAAATAAAATATGCAATAAGCAGTATAAGACAGGGTATGCCGAAGGATACGGGAAGCTGGAAATCTGTTACGAAAAATCTTTTAAGTCCTGCTTTCAGGTATCCCAGATATTTTGATGCAACGCTCTTCTCAGCGGTTTTCTCCATTTTTGTCGTCCTCTCTGTTCTTCTTTGTGTCAATAGAAACTATATAACGGGGTCTGAATTTTATTTCTTCATATATTTTTGCCATATAATAGCCGATAATTCCCAGACCTATCATAATGAATGCGCCCGAAATCAGCACAAGCAGTATGACTGTGGGGAAGCCCTGTGCGGAAACACCCTGAAAATACTGTACAAGGGTATTTATGCCGAAAACAACGGCGATTATAAAGAATATGACGCCCATTCCCGTTATAAGCTGTAAGGGCAGGTTTGTAAAGCTGGTAATGCTGTTTACGGCGAATTTTGCAAGCTTCTTGAAATTCCATTTGGTTGTGCCTGCATTTCTGGGGGCAACGTGAAATTCCAGCTGTGTTGTCTTAAATCCGACCCAGCTGGACAATGCACGGAAGAAGGTAAGTCTTTCGGGCATATCGTTCAGTGCGTCGATAACCTTTCTGTCCATAAGCTTGTAATCACTTGCACGGTCAAGGTTCACATCTGCAGAATTCTTCATAAGGCGGTAAAAGGCCTTTGCAAAGGTCTTGTAAACGAAGCCCTCCCTGCCTCGGCTCGCCTTGACCGCTTCAACTACCTCATAGCCCTGCTCCCATAAATTAAGCATTTCAGGAATAAGCCCGGGGGGATGCTGTAAATCGCAGTCGATTACTACCGCACAATCTCCGCCGCAGGCCTTAAGCCCTGCGAAAATTGCGCCCTCCTTGCCGAAATTACGGGAAAATTTAAGTCCTCTCACGGAAGGGTTTTCCTTTGAAAGACGGCTGATAAGCTCCCAGGTTCTGTCCTTTGAGCCGTCGTCCACGAAGATGATTTCACATTCCGTGCCGTTATCGGAAAGAATTTTATATATCGTTTCCGCAGTTTTTTCAATATTCTCCTGCTCATTATATGCAGGAATTATAACTGATAACATTTCTTTTGTCCTTTTCTCAGTAGCTTTCTCTTGTTATTGCAAGATTTCCTGTTGTTGTTTCGATTTTCAGGATATTTACGCCCTTTCCGCTGAGCAATGCTGCGTCGCCCCTGCGGTTCTTTACGTTTTTATCGAAGCCGTAGCTGGTGCAGCTTCCTCCCTCGGTGGCAAATTCAACGAAGAAATCCGCTCTGCCGTCAATATAGGCGGTGATATTGCCGCTTCCGCCCTTAACGGACATTTCACCCAGAAAGGAGTCTATACTCATGGTTATATTGCCGCTTTCCGACTTTATCTTTGTACGCTCGTCCGCACCTGCAACAAGTATGCTGCCGCTTCTGGTAGAAAGCTCCAGCGATTCGCAGCTCACATCGGCACATATTATATCGCCGCCGCTTGTTGCAAGACTTATACGCTCGTAAGCCCGTTCGGGCACGCTTATTCTGACGCCTGCACTGTCTGCTTCTTTCGAAAACAGGGACAGGGTAAAGCTGTCGTCCTCGGTTATTCTCAGGGTTCCCTGCTCGTCACAGCTCATTATAAGCGGAAGTCCGCTGCTCCATTCGACCGAACAGCTGCTCTCTTCGGTAAATTCAAGCTCAACAGGAAGTGCACCCGTCACAACTATGATTTCCCTTACGTTATCAAAGCTTTTTGTTCCTGTAAGGAATAAGGAGTGGATATCGCCCGCAGGAGTAAAGAGCTGAAGCACTGCGGACAGAGCAATAAGCAGAATGCCCAGTGCCGAAAGAATCAGCGAGATTTTTTTAAGCTTCTTCATCCCAAAGCCGCCTTTTCCGCCACTCCATGCTTTTTATAAAGCTTTGCAGCCGTTTTACGGGAGCAGTGCAGACAAATACCGCACCAAGACACATTCCGCCGCCGAGAAGGGTCATGCCCAGCCCCAGCGCACCCATTGCAGGAAGTCCCATATCCGTTATTATATCCAGCGCCCCTGCCATTCCCAGCAAAGCCGAGGGGAAAATTATAATCCCTGCCGAAAACAGGGCAAGCGCAGCAAAAATGTAGAGGAAAATCAGCAGAAACAGCACTGCAAAGCCGAAAATTCCCGAAATAAGCCGAAAATAATAGCCGCTTTTTTTCATTTCTGCCCTCATCTCCTTATTTTTCAAGATACAGATTAAATTATACCATATTATTAATACATTTGCAATATGCTGATTGCCGAAACAGGGTAAAAGTTTCGCTGTAATTTTGGAAAAAGTGATGTATATGGATAAAAAGCAAGGAAAATATCACCTATTTTTTACGAATTGTTAGAAAAGTAGCGGTAAGTTTCGGTTTACCCCTTGACAAGGCGGAATAAATTGTTTATAATAATATGGCTAAGCTATGGGTGTACTATGCTCATAAGCAGATAATCAATCAACGGAACGGCTTAACCTTGGCGGTAATCGCAGGTCGAAGAGCCGACCAACAAGAAAGGAAAGGTAATATATCATGAAAAGAACATATCAGCCTAAGAAGCTCCAGAGAAAGAAGGAACACGGTTTCAGAAAAAGAATGAAGACCGCTAACGGCCGTAAGGTACTCGCAAGAAGACGTGCTAAGGGCAGAAAGAGCTTAACATACTAAGATAAAATGGGAGAATATTCCAGAAAATTCTTCAGTATAAAGAACGACCGTGAGTTCAGATTCCTGTTTAAAAAGGGCGAAACCTGCGTGAATTACGCTTTCGTCTGTTATTTCAGGGAAAATAAGCGCCGCAGAAACCGCTGCGGTATCGTTACGGGCAAGAAAATAGGAAATGCGGTTACAAGAAACCGTGCAAGGCGTATTATAAGAGAGGCTTTCAGGATTTTTGACCACGACCTCCGTTTATGTACGGAGAAGCGCTACGATTTTATTTTTGTAGCAAGAACACAGACTGCGTCTTTGAAATCAGGAAAAATCCTGCAGCTTATGAATAAGAAGCTGAAGCCCCTTGTTGTGCCCGAATCAAGGAAAAACGGATAGGAAAACGGGTTCCGAGGAGCGCCGTTTTCCCTTTTAATCCGTGTTTTATGCCATGAAATATATCTTAATCGGAATAATAAAGCTTTACAGACTTACTCTATCGAAAATTCTGCCGCCTTGCTGCCGGTTTACTCCTTCCTGTTCACAATACGGCTTAACCGCTGTGAGCAGATTCGGCGCGGTCAAGGGCGGCTATTTGACTATCAGAAGGATTATAAGATGTAACCCCTTCAACCCCGGCGGGTATGACCCTGTTCCGGAGGAATTTTATTTTTTCAAGAAAAATCCTAAAATGTGACTGACTCAGGAAAGGTGATTTACCATTAACTTCTTAACTAATCTTTTAAGCACGCCTCTCGGCTGGATTATGTGGCTTTGCTACCTGCTTGTCCAGAATGTAGGCTGGGCTATCATTATCTTTACCGTCGTTATCAAGGCGGCTTTATTCCCTCTCAACTTAAAACAGCAGAAAAGTATGGCTATATCTCAGCTCTACACTCCCAGAGTGCAGG
Source organism: uncultured Ruminiclostridium sp. (assembly GCA_964527695.1). GTDB lineage: Bacteria > Bacillota > Clostridia > Oscillospirales > Ruminococcaceae > Ruminiclostridium_E. The sequence continues at coordinate 3,433 of CAZGRB010000010.1, read as the reverse complement.
AGATACAGCGCAAATATAAGAACAATCCCGAAAAACAGCAGGAAGAGCTTGCAAAGCTCCAGAAGGAAGGCTACAATCCTACAGGCGGCTGCGGCACAATGCTTCTTTCCATGCTTGTGCTTTTCGGTATCATCGGCGTGGTTTACAAGCCCATGACACACATGGAGCGCTTTGATTCCGCCGAAATTACCGCAATCGTTGAAACAGCTGAGCAGATTGATATTGCTCAGGCTATCCTTGCAAGCCCCGAGGACGCAGCAGTTGTTCTCGCATACAGAAGCGACGCTTCCGCACTGACCCTTGTTGAAGGCAAGGACGAAAGCGGCAACAAGACTACAAACAGAATCGTATTTGCCGACGATTTCGACTATGACGCTGCAAAAAAGGCAACTGTCGTTTCCGCTGAAGACCTTGCAACCTACGGTGTATTTACCGATGCGGAAATCACCGCTCTTACAGGCAGCAGCTCACGTCTCTCCACAAATGTAAAGAACAACATCACAACTATCACAAACAACTACAACCCCAACACTTATTACAACGAATTACGTGCACTCAAGAGCTTTGAAAATGAAAATCACCGTGCACTTTTTGCGCTCAATGACGATATCTCCGAAGAGCTTCTTGTAAGAATGGAAACACTTCTTGAAAATATGCACTTTGGCCCTATCAGTCTTATTGACACACCTACATGGGAATTCAATGCACTTCTCATTATCCCTGCTATTTCCTTTATCTTTGCTTTTGCTCAGACACTTATCCAGCAGGCTATCCAGAGAAAGCAGAATCCCCAGATGGCAACAGCTCAGCCCGGCAGTGCAAAGATTATGCTTTATGCTATGCCCTTTATCTCCCTGTGGATTTCCTTTACAGTTCCCGCAGGTGCAGGCTTCTACTGGGCACTCTCATACCTTGTAGGTATTGTCCAGTCCCTTGTTACAGCAAAATTCTGGCCCGCTGAAAAAATCCGTGCCGAGGCAAAGGCAAAAATGGACGCTGCAGCTGCCCAGAAGGAACAGAAGGCAAAGGTTGTTACCGTTGATGCAGAAGGCAAGAAAACCGAAAAGGTACAGCGCTTATCCGAGCTTACAAAGAAGGAAATTGACGAGCTTAACAGAAAGAAGCTTGAGGCTGCAAGAAAAGCAGACGCTGAAAAATACGGCGAAGAATACGTAGAGCTTCCCGATGATGATTTTTAATAACTGAAAGGAGTATATGATGGAAAAAATCTATACAGCAAAGACAGAAGACGCTGCCAAGGAACAGGCTGTAAACGAATTTGCCGCTTGCGGAATCGAAGAAAGCGACATTGAATTTGAAATTCTCGAAACACCCGTTAAAAAGCTTTTCGGCATGAAGGGCGAATTTAAAATCAGAGCTTATGCCGCTGAACCTGTAAAGGTTGCCGAGGAAGAGACTCCCGCAGTATTTGAAGAAGAGGAGCAGGCTATTACAGCTCCTGCTGACGGCGTTAATCCCCTCGAAAGCGAAAAGGTAAAGAACGCTGTAAAGTACCTTACAAAGGTGCTTGCCGCTCTCGGCGCAGAGGATTTCAGAATTGAAACAACACTTAACGGCGAAACAGTTTTCCTTGATATCGTAGGCGAAAAGCTTGGCGTGGTAATCGGCAGAAGAGGCGAAACCCTCGACGCTCTCCAGTATCTTACAATTTTAGCAAGCAACAAGGCAGAGGAATCCTACTGCCGTATCTCCGTTGACTGCAACGGCTATCGTGCAAAGCGCAAGGAAACCCTTGAAGCTCTGGCAGTAAAGACCGCAAACAGAGTTTTAAAGCAGGGCAGAAGAGTTACTCTCGAGCCTATGAACCCCTACGAAAGACGCATCATTCACAGCAAGGTTGCGGAAATTGAAGGCGTATTCAGCAATTCTGTCGGCGAAGAGCCTTTCAGAAAGGTTGTTATTTCCAGCAACACAAAGCCTGCTTATAATAAGAACAATGACAGACGCAGAGGCGGCCACGGCAACGTTTCTGGCAAGAGCTACCGTCAGTCCACAGGCTTCTCCACTTCCTTTGAAAGAGAATACAAGCGCACTCAAGCTGAGCCTGTTGAGTATTCCCAGGAGACAGTTGATTTAGAGAAGGACAGCTCCGTTCTCTACGGTAAGATTGAATTATAATTCAGTTAATTCTTAAAGGGTGAAAGCCCTCCATAAAAATTCCGCCGTGCTTTACGCTAAGCACGGCGGAGCCATACTGGGATATAGCCAAGCGGTAAGGCAACGGACTTTGACTCCGTCATCCGTGGGTTCAAATCCCGCTATCCCAACCAGAAAAGCAACAACGCCCTCGCTCCGAGGACGTTGTTGTTTTTTGCATTTGGGGTCGGAATTTGAAACCACAAGGGTTAGGCGAAAGCCGTCAAATCCCGCTATCCCAACCAGAAAAAACCTCGTCACCGACGAGGTTTTTCTGTTTTTTCACCTTCAAGTATCTCCTCATAGCTTACACCGAGGATTTTCTTCAGCTGAATGATTTCATCGGGATAAATGTGCCGCTGTCCCACTTCCATTTTTGCAAGAGCGCTTCTTGTAATGTCGCATCCGCTGTCCTGCAGGAGCAGTGCCAGCTTCTCCTGCGTGATTTCCCTGTATTCGCGAAGCAGGCGGATATTGTTTCCTATGATTGTCTCTGTGTTCTTATTCAATATCTTCTATCTCCAGTTCTTCAAAAATAGGAGAGTTGAAAAATTCGGTTATGGTTATGCCCAGCCCGTCACACAGAAGCTTGATTGTAACAACTCCCGGGTTCTTGCTGTCGCCTTTGAAAATGTTTTTGACGGTTGACGGTGCAACTCCTGACAGGTTTGCGAGCTTGTTTACGGTTATTCCCCGTTCTTTTATAAGCTCATCAAGCCTTTTTACTACTGCATATCTCATAATATACTCCTCAAATTCGGACTTTTTATGGTCTATGCTGATTTTACCTTATAACGACTGAAATTATCGCCCATATATAGTCGATAATTTCCGCAAACCGCATGGTTGTCGCATTTTGTCGAAAAGTTTTTCTTGACAAATTACGGATTTTATTGTAAAATAAAGTTGCACCCAAACAAGTGCAAATTTTCTGTCATTTTTGCAGCTCTCCATTTTGCTGCAAAAATAAATAACTCAACGGCAGTCTTGTGCAGACTGCCGCCTTTTTTGCGTAATTATAAAACTATGTGAAAATTTGTAAAATTTTTTAAAATATTTTAAAAAAATTTTAAAAAATACTGGAAATAACACTTGAAATGTGCTATAATATATTTGTTATGCAGAGTACCATGCGAAATCTATACTTTCGGTATAAAAAGCTGATTGTTTTACATTTCGCAGGGACAAGCTGCGAAACTAATTTATTTTATTGGAGGTAATACCAATGGCACATCAGTATTGTTATTTATTCTCCGAGGGTAATGCAGATATGCGT
>CAZGRB010000009.1:0-26131 GCA_964527695.1 uncultured Ruminiclostridium sp. | reverse complement strand
GAAATAACTTGAACGGACTCTAAAAACCTGTAAAGGAATATAAATATATGAATAAGATTAAACAAATTTTATCAAAAATACTCGCAGTATTAAAAACAGTAGGCTATAATGTCAGCTATTTCTTCAGTGACATTTACGACAAGTCTCTGGGCAAGCTTCTGGGTAAAATCAAAAAGAAGCTGCCTGATAAGCGCGGGAAAAAGGAAGAAGTCGAATATTTCAGCGATGAAGCAGGTATTCAGCGCAAGCCCGTCAATGCAAAGAAAAAAACAAAGAAAACCCTCGGTCTTGTTATTATGGCTGCAGGCTGTTCAGTGCTTTTCATTCTTTCTGTCATCATGTGCGTTGTAAACTGTATGCTCAGCTATAACCTCGCAGAGCAGTATATCAACGAAGAAATTGAATCCTCCCTCACTGCATATCAGTCTGTTATCAACCAGAAGCTGGATATTATCCGTCTTGAGGTTGAAGCGGTTGCAGCAAACAGCTCTATTTATTCAGGCAATATGCAGATGTCTGCACGAAAAACTCTTCTTGAGAAGGAAACTGAAGGCACAAGCTTTACTGATTTTTCCATTGCAAAGCAGGATGGCACCACGTACAACGATACCGATATTTCCAAGCGTGATTACTTCCAGAAAGCTTCCGAAGGAATAACCTACATATCGAGTCCTCTTGTACGCCAGACAGACAACTCCATTACAATTATGGCAGGTGCAAAAATCAACTCCCTTACCTTCAGCGGCGTTGCATACGGCGGTATTGACTACACACTCTTCTCAGAGCTTATCAATTCCCTGAAAATCGGCGAGGACAGCTCTGCCTTCATTATCGACAGCAACGGTGCTATTGTCGCTCACCCCAATGACGGCTATGTCCGTGATATGAAGACCTTTGCAATGCTTGCTCAGGAAGAAGGCGGCTATTACAAGGGTGCGGCGGGAATTGCAGAAAAGATGCTTGCAGGCGAAACAGGAGTTGAACAGATTAATTATCTCGGCGAAAACTGCTATATCGGATATATTCCTGTAGGAAATATCGAAGGCTGGTCACTTGCGGTAATTATTCCCTCATCTTCCGCTTTCCAGGCTCTTTCAAATTCAATCCTCAGCAATATTCTTATTATTGTTGCTCTTCTGCTTTTAGGCGCAATAATCTTCGTTTTCATTTCAAGAAGCATTACAAAGCCTATCAACCTCATCAGCGACCGACTCAGTCTCCTCGCTGAAGGCGATATCTATTCTCCCCTTCCCGACGTCAAATCGGACGTTCATGAAACAAAGGCGCTTATGGACGCACTTTCAGGCGTTACAGGCAGCTTAAGTTCAATCACAACAGATATTGACCGTGTACTCGGAGGACTTGCAAATAAGAACCTTTCTGTCAAGCCTGAAACCGAATATGTAGGTGACTACCGCTCAATCAGAACATCTCTTATTACAATCTGCAACAGTCTCAACTCCATTGTACGCTCACTTGAAAAGGTATCGGGCGATGTAAGCAACGGTTCAAGCCAGATTCTTTCCAGCTCCGAAAACCTCGCAAACAGCACGATCCAGCAGAGCTCCAGCCTTGAAGCACTCAATACAAATATCGGTCAGATTTCCGAGCGTATCGAAGCTAACGTAGGTGTTACAAACAAGGCAAGCAGACTTGTAAATGATACAGTTGAAAGTGCAAATGAAAGCACCAGAAAGATGGCTCAGATGATGGCATCAATGGATGAAATCACAAAGACAAGCGAACAGATTGATATTATTATCCAGACTATCGACGACATTGCCTTCCAGACAAATATCCTTGCCCTTAATGCTGCTGTTGAAGCCGCAAAGGCAGGCGAAGCCGGCAAGGGCTTCGCAGTTGTTGCCGACGAGGTACGCAACCTTGCAAGCCGTTCCGCAGATGCCGCAAGCACTACTGCAAAGCTTATCTCTGAATCTATCAGTGCAGTCCGCAAGGGTGAAGAAATTGCTGACGAAACCTCTATTGCACTTAATGAAATCGTACGCAATATCGGTCAGATAAACGACTTTATGACCCAGATTGCTTCCGCTTCCGATGAACAAGCACAGCGTATTTCAGGTATCAATGAAAGTATGCTGGTTATCAGCGACCTTACACAGAATACAAGTGCTACATCCGAAGAATGCGCCGCTGCCAGCCATGAGTTCAGCAGCCATTCTGATGTGCTCCGTGGTATCGTTGAGGATTTCAGATTTAACATCTGATAAGCGAATCACATAATCAGAACCGAAACCCGATTGCTAAAAGCAATCGGGTTTTATGTTTATAACATCCACCTGACAACTAAACCGCTCATAATGCACACCGCCACATCTCCGCATAACGCCGCAGGAAGTGCATAACCTGTCTTTTTCACTTTTGTCGCAGCAAAATAAACGGATAATGTATAGAATGTAGTCTCGCTGCTGCCTAAAATTACCGAAGCCACCCGCCCTGCGAAGCTGTCGGCACCATACTGTGTCAAGACATCCTGAAAAAGTGCAATTGAGCCGCTGCCCGAAAAGGGACGCAGCACCGCCAGCGTTGTACATTCCGCAGGAAAGCCCACCGCCGTAAGCACAGGTGACATAAGCTCTGTCAGCAGCTCCATACCGCCCGAAGCACGGAACACGGCAATTGTAATCACAAGGCAGAAAAGAGAGGGGAAAATCTCATAAATCGTTGTAAGTCCCTCTTTTACGCCGCTTGTAAACTCACCGAAAATGTCCACCTTTTTAATAAGTCCGTAAATCAGCACAAGAACAATAAAAACAGGTATAATAAAGTCTGTAAAACTCATTTTTTCCCTCTTTTCCACAGGCAGCCGAATAATTTTGTACCCAGCAGTGCCGCAGTCAGCGCACAGATTGAAACTATCCACACACAGGGCAGGATTTCCATAGGATTTTCTGAGCCTGCCTGAAGCCGCAGTGCCGCTACGGTTGTGGGAATGAGCTGTAAGCTTGCGGTATTCATAACCGTAAGAACTATCATATTGTGAGATGCCTTTTCAGGCTCAGGGCTTTGCTCCTCAGCTTCGATTTCACGCATTGCCGCAAGTCCGAAGGGAGTCGAAGCATTGCCCAGCCCGAGAATATTTGCGGTGAGATTAAGTGTTATGTACTGCATTGCCTTTCCGCCTTTTTTCAGTCCTTTGAACAGCTTTCCCAGCACAGGCGAAAACAGCCCTGCAAGCTTTTCGGTTATGCCCGATTTCTGCGCAACACGCATAACACCGCTCCACAGGCATATTATGCCTGCCAGAGATATAGCCAGCTCTACCGCCGAGGTACATTCGCTTAAAAATGCCTCGCTGACTTTATCCATGCGGCCTGTAACTGCGGCAAATATCACCGCCGCCGTCACCATGACCGCCATTACCCATTTCATCATAAAATCAACTCCTTATGGGAGTTTATGATTTTTTTGAGGGGAATATGAAAAAGGCTGAAAACTTTGTTTTCAGCCTTTTTATTATCTGTATTTTCCGCAGTCTTTGCAATAATCCTGCCCTAATTTGTTTGTGCTTCCACAGTGTCTGCATTTCCAATCAGTAACAACATCTTTTTCATCAGACAAACATCTCAAGCCTTTTAATGAATCCTTTTTTTCATAATAAACGGCGGCTTCTTCAGCTTCTGAGGCTTTTTTATATGCTATTACACGATATATGTCAATACACAAAAAAACTATGTATATAAGCCAAAACCCAAATGTGAGCGTATACTCATTTGCGCCAAAATCCTCATTAAAAATAGCAAGCGACATAAAAGCAATAAACAAAGGAATCAAGGCGTAAATTACAGCAGTGCTGACAACACCGCCGAATGTCTTTTCGAATTTTCTGTTTAAATAAGCGTAAATGTAAACCCCGATATCTGCAATAGCAGGTAGAATCAACCACATTTCCGCTCCATTGAATTCTTCTGAAATTAATTCTTGAAGTCTTTCCACTCTCGGTCCTTCAAATAACATATCTACACTATTAAACAAAGTAGAAGCAAACATAATCGCAATAATATTACAAATTACCGCACATATAATAGCCATCTTTTTTTCATTCTTTTCCTTTTCAACGAACGTTGAAATTTCATTTGACAAAACATTACGCTCCGACGTGCTGTTATCAGCATTATTGTTTGACGATGAGTTACCGACAGGATTGCCGCACTTATCGCAGAAAGCCGCACCATCATTTATTTCCTTACCGCACTTTGAACAAAACATATTTCTTCCTCCTTGTATCACCATATGGTGTTTTATTTACATAATTATAACACCAAACAGAAACTTTGTCAACACCATACGGTGTTTTTAGGTATAATTTTAATATACTATATAGCACTGGATGGTGATTTTATGAAAAATGCAACCTGCTATGAAAGAATAAGGGCGCTACGTGAGGACAGCGACAAAAAGCAGTCCGAGGTTGCCGACGCTCTTTATATGAAGCTGACACAGTACGGGAGATATGAGCGTGGAGAACGTGAAATTCCGCTTAACGTCGCTGTTGCCATTGCAAAATATTATAATGTTTCACTGGACTATATAACAGGGCTTTCCGATGAAAAAAATACTCTTTCTCCTGCCCAGCTGACCGCCGAGGAAAAAGCTTTCATAAAAAATCTGAGAAAACTTACACCCTTTGAAAAAGGTCAGATTTTTGAGCGAATCAGTGTTATTGCAGAAAAATCAAATAAATAATAATTTTTTCAAAAACCCCTTGCTTTTTCCTTAAATATATGCTAATATGAATATAGCGTGCAAACGATTACACGATGTTTTAAATCATTAATACGGCAATTAAATAAATTCTTGAAAGGAACGGTATCCGACTATGAAGTATGCAGACGGATTATGGCTTAACAAGCCCGGCTACGGCGTAAATTACGCTACACAGATGTACGAGGTTACAGCAGACGAAAAGTCTATCAGCGTGCTGGCTACAAACCAGTGGATCGGCAACAGAGGTATGACTCTCGGCGGCCCTAACCTTGAAATCACTTTTACATCCACTCTTGAAAACTCCATCAAGGTTTGCGTTGAGCACTACAAGGGCGCACTTAAGAAGACTCCCTCCTTTGAGCTCTGCGAAGACGAAAACTTCAAGCCTGTTGTAAACGAAACCGAAAAAGCTTTTGAACTTGTTTCGGGCAAGACAAGAGTAGTTGTTCCGAAAAACGGCGCATGGGATATCAAGTATTACTACGGCGATAAGCTCCTTACAAAGCAGGGCTGGAGAACAACCTCCTATATCCTCGAAGAAGGCTGGAAGACCAAGGAGCGCATGGCTGAAGACGCTATGAAGCCCTTCTTTGCTCAGGACCAGACAGCTGAAAGCGGCGTTATCCGCGAAATGATGAATATCGGCGTAGGCGAAAACATCTACGGCTTCGGCGAAAAGTTCTCCACATTCGTAAAGAACGGACAGACTGTTGAAATCTGGAACAATGACGGCGGTACATCCTCCGAACAGTCCTACAAGTCCATTCCTTTCTATGTAACATCCAACAACTACGGTTTATTTGTAAACCACCCCGAAAAGGTAACCTTTGAAGTTGCCAGCGAAACAGTTTCCAAGGTTGCGTTCTCTGTTCAGGGCGAAAGAATGGAATACTTTGTATTCGGCGGCGAGACAATCGCAGATGTAATCAAGACATATACAACCCTTACAGGTAAGCCTGCCCTTCCCCCCGCTTATACATTCGGCTTATGGCTTACAACATCCTTTACAACCAGCTATGACGAAGCAACTGTTACAAGCTTTATCGATGGTTTGGCTGAAAGAAATATACCTCTAGAGGTATTCCACTTTGACTGCTTCTGGATGAAGGAATTCTGCTGGTGCGACTTTGAGTGGGACAAGAGAATGTTCCCCGACCCCAAGGCTATGTTACAGCGTCTTAAGGCAAAGGGCCTTGAAATCTGCGTATGGATCAACTCCTACATCGGTCAGCGTTCCGCACTCTTTGAAGAAGGCGCAAAGAACGGCTACTTCATCAAGAACAAGGACGGCAGCGTATGGCAGGGCGATATGTGGCAGCCCGGTATGGCAATCGTGGACTTCACAAATCCCGCAGCCTGCGAATGGTACAAGAGCAAGCTTCGTGTTCTCTGCGAAATGGGCGTTGACGCATTCAAGACAGACTTCGGCGAAAGAATCCCCACCGATGTTGTTTACTACGACGGCTCCGATCCCTACAAGATGCACAACTACTATACATACCTCTACAACAAGACTGTTTTCGAGGTTCTTGAAGAATACTACGGCAAGGACAAGGCTTGTCTCTTCGCTCGTTCCGCAACTGTCGGCGGTCAGAAGTTCCCTGTTCACTGGGGCGGTGACTGCTTTAGCAACTACGAATCCATGTGGGAAACAGTACGCGGCGGTCTTTCTCTCTGCTTAAGCGGCTTCGGCTACTTCAGCCACGACATTTCAGGCTTTGAAGCACAGGGTACTCCCGACCTCTACAAGAGATGGTGTGCATTCGGCCTTATGTCCTCTCACTCCAGACTCCACGGCAACAGCTCCTACCGTGTACCGTGGAACTTTGACGAGGAATCCTCCGATGTTCTCCGCCACTGGACAGTTCTCAAGGGTAAGCTGATGCCCTACCTCTTCGCTAACGCTGTAAAGGCTCACACAGAGGGTATTCCTATGATGAGAGCTATGGTTATGGAATATTCCGCTGACCCTGCTGTTCTGCCTCTTGACAGACAGTATATGTTCGGTGACAACCTTTTAGTTGCTCCCGTATTCAACGAAGAAGGCACAGCTCAGTTCTACCTTCCCAATATCAGCGGCGAATGGACAGATATCCAGACAGGCGAAACTCTCGCAGGCGGCAAGTGGTATGAAAAGAAGTACGATTACTACGGAATGCCCCTTTACGCAAAGCCCAACTCCATTATCGCTTACGGTAACTTTGAAAAGGCATTCACATATGACTATGTTGAAGGCGCAAAGCTTGTTGTTTACGGTCTTGAAGACGGTAAGACAGCTGAGTGCAAGCTTTACGACAACGAAGCTAACCTTATAACAACTGTAACAGCTACAAGAAACGGCGATACAATCAAGGTTTCCTGCACAGCAACAGACAAGAAGTTCACAGTTGAAAGCGCACAGGGTCTTAAGATTGAGATGTAATAACAAAACGGCATTATCCTTTCGGATAATGCCGTTTTTAATGAATAGTGAATGATGAAAAATGAATAATTGAGGTGTATGATTCGCAGACGGATTTAAAAGTAAACGTTCGAAGGATAAGAAATCTTTTCCGCTATCGACGAACGGGACGTGAATACGTCCCCGAGGAGGCCGCGGAAAAGTGCCCTTTTTTCTCTCTTTTTTGGGCAAGCAAAAAAGAGAAAATAAAGTTTCACTTAGTCATAAAGAAATATAAAATTACGTAATGTCACATGGTTTTATTTATTATATGCTACTTATCCATCATATTCATGACTAAATCCGCACTTACCACAATAATATGTAGATTTTTTCTTCCCAAGTGCCCCACCAACAAGACCGACAGGACCTAATAATATACCGCCTACAGCGGCTTTACCTACACTAAAACCTTTGTTTGCGGTATCAACTCTTTTCCAATCAAGTGAATTTCCGCACATAGGACATTTTCCAGGTGCTCTTCCCATTATAATATACCTCTTTTCAACAAAATATTATTCCGTTAAGGAATAATATAATTATACCGCAAATTCTTATTAAAGTATATTCACAATTATTCCAAAATTGAATAATATATTTTAGTGAATATGATATAATAGCCTTAAATCAGAAGAAAACGAGGAAGGGCTATGTATAAGGAAAATCTGTGCAGGAATCTCCGTGCGGCACGACGGAAAAAGAAAATAACCCAGCAGGTTGCCGCTGATTTTCTTGGAATTCAGCAATGTACTTTATCAAAATATGAAAACGGCAGGCTTGAGCCCGATGTTGAAACTATCTGTAAATTTGCGGTTTTTTACGAGGTTTCAACAGACTGGCTGTTCGGACTTGAAAAATAAACGGTTGAAGATTTTGAAAATCTTTGACCGTTTTTATTTTTTACGTGAGAGCACTGCCCTCCCCTGCATTTTTTGTTTTTGCGCTAAACTTTTCATAATTCCTGCCGATATAACAAGTAGAAAAGGTTTAACGTTATGAAAGGACGGGATTGCTTATGAATATAAACGGTTACGGAAACTATACAAACTACGGAAAAAATTATGGTGTCGGAAAGAATTTTGAAAAAACATTTGAAAAGACACAGGACAAGACAGCTGAACAGAACGATTTTCAGGCTCAGCTTGATGCTAAAGCTGAGGAAGCAAAAAGAAAAGACAGCCTTTACATAAGCTCCGCAAATGAAAAGGCTGAAAGCTTAAGTCAGACTGCACAGGACTACCTTGCAAAGCTTAAAGAGGAAAACCCGAATCTTGATTTTATAATCGCCGATTACTCAACAGACGAAGAGGCTGACGCACTCTTAGCGCAGGGCAAGGGCGAGTACAACGTTCTTATCACACCTGACCTGCTTGAAAAAATGGCGGCAGACGAAGAAGTTGCCGCAGAATACGAAGGTATTATCCATAACAGCATTGCTGAAATCGAAGGCGCTAAAGAAGAACTGGCTGAAGACGCTGATATGATTGAAAAATTCGGCATAACCGTAAATGAAAACGGCGAAATCAGCTACCGTGCAAGTCTTATAGAAGGACTTACAGGAGATGACGGCACAAACACTGTAAAAGCTTCAACCATCGAAGAATTGCTTGAAAAACTTAATAAAGTAAAGGAATCGCAGGCTGAAAAGCTTGCAGAAATACGTGCGAAGAAGGCTGAAGAGGCTGAAAAAGCAGAAAAGGCCGCCGCAGAGGAAGAGACTACTGAAGCGGAGGCTGCGGCAAAAGCTGCGGCTGAGGTTACAAGGCTTGCAACCTCTATCATCGAAAGCGCAGAAGAAATTATCGGAACAACAAGATTCACAGATTTTAATACAAACGCATAAACATAAAAAGGCGGATACCCTACGGTATCCGCCTCAGATTGTCGAAAAAGCTATTTTTCGACAATCTGACAGCCTGCGAGAGGCACACGCAGACGAGGAAAAAGACCCGATAGGCGTACGAGGGTACGTTGAGGGTCTTTTGACGAAGTAAGCAAAAATGTTTTTGCCAAGCCGTTTATGCGGCTTGGCAAAACTTTTGTATAAGCTTATTAATTTTCGCTCTGCAAAAATCTGCTGAACTGCATTTTTGCGGTGCGTGGGTCTATCGACAGGCTGAGGCGGATACCCTACGGTATCCGCCTTCATTATTGCTTTAATCAAGCTCAACTGCCTTGGAGAAGGAACTGTAATAATATTCATCATCAGCTTCTGTACGTGCACGTACTCTGAATGTAAGGTCATCATCAGGGTCAAGCTTTGTGGTGCTGTAGCTTGTCTTCGAGGTTGTAACAAGCTTCTTGTACTTGCCGCCGTCAACGGAATAGTAAATCTGATACTTTTCAGCACCGTCGATTGCATTCCACTTGATTGTAATTTTTCCGTTCTTTTCGCTGACCGCAACTGTGGGCTTCTTGGGAACAATATCAAACTTTATTGTCTTGGTTCCTGTGTAGTTGCCCTTACCCTTGATTGTAACGGAAGCAGTGCCGATTTCTGTGTTATTCTTGTAGGTTAATGTATAGTCTGTACCCTTTACAAGCTTATAGTCGCCGTCATAAATCCTTACAGCAGGCTTACGTGCATTGCCTGTATAAGTATAGTCGCTTACGTCGTCAATTTCAAGAGAAGAAATCTTCTTGGCAGCAGTTGTTGACGAACTACTCATATTGCTTACTTCAGGAATTACAAGCTCAGGATTTTCCTTACCCTTGTATGCGTCATAAATAGCCGACTTATTGCCGTCGAACAATCCGAACATAACGATAGCATACGATACATCGTCACTGCCTGTTATTTTTGACATATACTTCTTTGCTTTACTGTTGGTCTTGGGCATACGAAAATAGAAGCTGTATGTCTTGCTGTCGGAATCATACTTGTAATAGCCCTTCATTCCCACATCAATGTCAGTTTCATTTATGCGGAAAAGGGATACACTGGTAGTATCTGCCTGCATATTGCCGAACAGATATACATCATCATCTATGTTGAAGCCAACATAAATATAAGGGAGAATTTTTGATGTGCTGTTCTTAAATGCAGCATCATACTCTGCTTTTTCAATGTTGCTGACTCTTATGTAATAGTAGCTGCTGTCTGCATAGAGCTTCAGCTCATACTCGCTTCCTGCGGACGCAGTAACCGTACCGACGCACATCGTTGTAACGATGATTACCGCTGCCATTAAAACTGACAGCATTTTCTTAAGTGTTTTCATTTTAATTTCCTCCTTAATACACATAAAGCGCAGTTTAGCCTGCTGCTATGGCAAAGTATACCATATAAATTACCAAAAGTCAATAAGAAAACCGCTGTATTCCTGAATACAGCGGTTATTTTTTTAATACTGGTATAATTTCTTGTGATGAGATCTGTGGACAAGCACAGGAACAACACCGATAAGAACGAATGCCGCAACAGCACAGATAAGTGCTAAGATAACAGGCGGGAAGCCGCCTGCATTGCCATTACCGTCATCACCCGCCGCAGGACCTGCGACGGCAGGAGTATCCTTTGTGGTGATTTCTTCGGGAACATCGGGTGCTTCTGTAGTTACGGAAGGGGTATCATCCTCGATATAGGAATCGTTATCCTCGATTTCTGCGTTACCTTCTCCGTCATCTTCAACGGGAGGAAGAGTTGTATCTGTTTCGGGTACAGTCGTTGTGGTTGTAGTCTGGCCGTAATCGTCGGGTACTTCCTGAAGAAGCGATGAAAGCAGATAACCGTCAGCACCGTAATAGTCAAATACGTACCAGTCACCGCTCATACCGACAATTGAAATAACATTGTTTGCGTAAACCTGACCCAGCTTGTCGTAATCGGTACCGGGGCCGCCTCTTACGTTAAGAACCTCAGGTACATACATTTTAAAAGGCTCAACCGCCTGATAGGAATCAGGGGCGGCAGTATTGGAGGGAGCAGCGGTAGCAGCCGCAGTTGTTGCAGCGGGAGCAGCAGTAGTTTCTTCGGGCTCTTCCTCTTCGGTAATCTCTGCTTGAGTGATTTCGGGTTCAATATCCTCAGCGGAAATGTCCTCGTCATCCTCGCTTGCAACCTCGTCGTCCTCAAGAACAGCGTCAGGTTCATCCTCCGTAGTAGTTGTCGCTTCTTCCGTTTCCCATTCGTTGCCGCCAAGCTCAGGCAATGTGGTTTCAGCGGCAGTTGTTTCAGCGGAGGTTGTAACCTCGGATTCGCCCGGGTCTTCATTCCATGCACCTGCGGTAACTGTCATAGAAGCCGCAAGAGCAACAGAAACAATACCTGCCATAGCTTTGTATAAAAATCTGTTTTTAATCAAGATTATCATTCCTTTTTAATATCATATATATTTATTATATTACATTTTTGTCGATTTGTAAATGGTTTTTAAAAAAAATAACGAATTTTCTGCGTTGACATTTTATCTGTGTAGTGGTATAATATTTGCTGAATTGTTACAGGAAGGAGAAAAAACTATGGAAAAGCAGAAAAGAGTTGCCGCAATACATGACCTTTCGGGCTTCGGAAGATGTGCCCTTACAGTTATTCTGCCTGTAATTTCCGCAATGGGAATACAGTGCGTAACTGTCCCCACCGCAATTCTTTCCACTCATACAGGCGGTTTCACCGATTTAGTGCTCCGTGATACCACTGACTTTATCTCCCCCTGCTGCAAGCATTATAAAAATCTTGATGTGCATTTTGATGCAATCTACAGCGGTTTTCTTGCCTCCGAGGAGCAGGCGGACTGCTGTCTTGAATTTTTTGAAAGCTTCCCCTCTGCCGTTAAAATCGTTGACCCTGTAATGGGCGACGACGGCGCACCTTACCAGACCTACACAAAGGGGCTTATCGAACGCACAAAGGAGCTTATCACCCACGCCGATATAATCACGCCCAACCTTACCGAGGCGGCAATTCTTTTAGAAGAGGACTATCCTGATTTTCTCACGGAATCACAGCTGAAAGGCTGGGCAGAAAGACTGTGCAGAAAAGCAAAGTCTGCGGTTATTACAGGTGTTCCTCTTGAAAAGGGCGGTTTTGTCAACGTCTCCTTTGACAGCGCAAACGGCGAATTCAGAATGTATAACTGGGACAGAATCCCTGTCTCCTACCCAGGTACAGGTGACATTTTCTCCGCAGTCCTTACAGGCAGTATCTTAAAGGGTAAAACCCTTTCCGAATCGGTAGAAGCGGCGGCAGAGTTCTGCACTCTCGCTATTAAAGCTACATACGAAAGCGGAGAGCCCACCCGCAACGGTGTTGAATTTGAACGTGTACTGGGACATTTATGCGGAGGCACAGTGAATCTATGAATATAAAGGGCGCGATTTTTGACCTTGACGGTACACTGCTTGACTCTATGTGGGTGTGGAAGCAGATTGACCACGATTTTCTCCTCAAAAGAGGCATTGCCGTTCCCGATGATTATATGCTGGCAGTTGCACATTTAGGCGCATATCAAACCGCTGTATATACTGCTGAACGCTTCGGACTGCCCGAATCACCCGAACAGCTGATTGCCGAATGGGTAGAAATGGCGGTTGATTATTATACAAATAAGGTAGAGCTTAAAAAAGGTGCTTACGAATATCTTGAAATGCTTTATAACAGCGGTGTGAGGCTGGCGGTTGCCACAGCAAACGACGAAAGCCTTTACCTTCCTGCCTTAAAGCACACGGGAATTGAAAAATTCTTCAGTGCCGTTGTAAACGTAAATGATGTGGAGCGTAAAAAAGGTTTCCCCGATATTTACTGGCTTGCTTGTGAAAAAATGGGAGTAAAGCCCGAAGAAAGCGCAGTTTATGAGGATATCTACATGGGTATCTGCGGCGCAAAGGACGGCGGATTTATTGCCGTCGGCGTGTATGATGAAACCTCTGCTCCCGATGAACAGAAAATCCGCAAAAAGGCTGACAGATACATATATGATTTCGAGGAACTGCTTGACTGGGAAAGGAGCACAAATGCGTAAACTTCTTACAGCTTTTCTTTTATCCGTTATTATGCTGGTTTCAGCCTGTGCTGCCCCTGCGGAAGAAATAAAATACAGCGAGAATATACTGTTTTCTATTGACCACGGCGCACCTGGCTTCGGAACACAAGCCCAGTGTGCTGACGCAGAAATTTATGTGCACACAGACAAAACCGCAAGGGTGTTTATGACAAGCACCGATTATAAGGAATTTATCGAAATCTCACGTGTTGAACTAAGCGATAAAGATTACGAAAAGCTTGAAGAACTGTGTGCCCCCGAAAAAATCAAAGCCATAAAAACCAGAGAAACAGATGCCACAGACGGCTCGTCCTATCACATAACTCTTTACGGCGAAAATGATGAGCAGGTTTTCTCCACAGGAGGATATATGCCCGAAGGCAAAAAATTCTGGGAAACACGCGACGCTGTTCTTGAAATTCTCTTTTCATACGGAATACACGATACAGTAGTAGAGTACCGAGAAACACTTGAAGGTTAATAATTAAGCCCCGAGAATCAGCTCTCGGGGCTTTCGTATATATTTATGACCGTAATTCCGTTCTTCTCGCACATTCTTACTGTCTGCCCCGTACCGCTTGACACATCCTCGGGGTTATAATAGCAGATACAATAATCCGCATTTTTTACAAGCTCCTCGTTGCGTCTTTTCATGCAGCCCGGGTAATAGTTCTCAGAAAGCACTGTACAGCTGTCCGCACATTCCATTATTTCATAGAAAAGCTCTCTCTGCTCAAGGTGCCATTTTCCTGTCTGCTTTTCGGGATTGCAGGGCAGGATAAGATGAAGCTTCACCTGAGGATATTTCTTTTTAAGCGCAAGCACCGCTCTTTCGCACAGCATATCAAAGCCCACAGCGCCCCCTGCATAGAAATCCGTTACATCGTATTCCTCAACAAGACGGCATAGCGAATCCCACAGTCTGCCTTTCAGAGCAGTATTGACTATAACATTACGGTGACCCGTAAAACAACATCTTTTTTTCTGCATAATTCTTCTCTCCTTATATAATGTACTCCTTATAAGGCGTATTCATTGCATTATACGCCTTTTCAGGAGTTTGTCAACGCATTTTTAAAGGTGTATAATTTTTATACAATTAGCTGATGGGGTGAAAATATGGATATAAGGAGCAGACTTAAAGAAGTCCGCAGAGGCAAAGCCAATCAGAAGCAGATTGCCGACCTTATAAACACCACTCAGCAGCAAATAAGCAAATACAAGCAGAATATACAGGAAATCCCGTGCCGCCATATTATCACTCCCGCAAAATTTTTTGATGTATCTGCAGATTATCTTCTCTGCCTTACAGAGGGCAAAGAAAAATTCTGGTAAATAAAGGACAGAACGAGCGTATGCTCCGCCTGTCCTTTTTTGTTTCAGATTTTGCTGATTATTTTTCTGTACGCATGAATCAGGAAAATCGCACTGCAGATAACCGACATACATTCGGCTAAGGGGAATGCCCACCACACGGCACTGAGACCGCCGAAATGAGCTAAGATATATGCGGAAGGCACAAGCACAACCAGCTGTCTTGCCACAGAAACGATAAGGCTTAAAACGCCGTTGCCGAGAGCCTGGAAAACTGAACCGCTGACAATACAGAAGCCTGCAAAAATAAAGTTGAGAGATATAATTCTCAGGGCAGGTATACCTATTTCAAGCAGTTCGGTGCTTGATTCTCCCTCAGTAGCAAACATAAGCAGAAGCTGTTCGGGGAACAGCTGGAACGCCAGCATACAGGCAATTGTGATAATAAGTGCAAAAATTATACTGTATCGTATGGTTTTTGTAATACGGTCTTTTCTGCGTGCGCCGTAGTTGTAGGAAATAATCGGCACCATACCGTTGTTGAGTCCTATAACAGGCATTACCGCAAAGCTCTGGAGCTTGAAATAAATGCCGAAAACGTTTGTGGCAACGGTAGAGAAGCCGTCAAGAAGCTTGTTCATTGCAAAGGTCATAATGGAAGAAATCGCCATCATTACGATTGAAGGAATGCCTACTGCGTAAATACGCTTTATAATGCCTAAATCGGGCTTGAAGCCTTTTAAGGACAAATCAAGGTCCTTGTTGAATTTAAGGTTGAAGAACAGTCCCAGGAATGCTGCTATAATCTGTCCGATAACAGTAGCAATTGCCGCACCTTCAATACCCATTGCAGGGAGGCCGAAATAACCGAAAATAAGAATCGGGTCAAGAATTATATTTATAATTGCACCTGTAGCCTGAGTAATCATTGTATAAATGGTTTTACCTGTGGACTGAAGCAGTCTTTCAAAGGTTATCTGGAAAAAAACGCCAAAGGACAGCACCGAACATATCATAAGATATTCCGTGCCGTAGTCCACTACTGCCTGAGCGCTTGTCTGTGAAGCGATAAATGGTCTTACCAGAAAAACACCTATAAGCGTGAAAAGCACCCAGCTGAAGCCGGCCAGCATAAGGCCTGTCTTTGCAATTTTTGACGCAAGCTCATGCTTCTTTTCACCGAGACTCTTTGATAAAAAGGCGCTGATACCTACGCCTGTACCCGAGCCTACTGCAATCATAAGGTTCTGCATGGGAAAAGCTACGGTAACGCCTGTGAGGGCGTCCTGACTGAACTGAGCAACGAAAATACTGTCAACGATATTGTAAAGCGCCTGAATAATCATGGAAATCATCAGGGGCAGGGACATGGAAAGCAGAAGCCTTCCCTCGGGCATTGTGCCCATTTTGTTTTCTTTTGTTTCTACCATTTTTTATTCCTTTTTATTTATATTTCTGTTATTTTACCACTTTTGCGGAGTTAATTATACCATAGGCTTCTTCAAGGGAATTAGTGTTTATAAGCATTGTGGTGCAAATATTTAAATTATCTGTCGTATAGACTTCTGCCTGAACGCTGTATTTTACCTTTCCAGGTGGATTCTTGGTTTCATTATCGGTTACTCCGATAATTGCACAAATATTATCACGCTCATAAATATAATAATTCTGATGGAACACCATGTTTACACATTTTGAATATCCTACCGCAAGATAAGTTTTTGCAATATCAAGGTCCCAGAAATTATAATCGTCATTTTCAAGCATATACATCACTTTATATGTATTGAAAGCCGAATCTGGAATCCCGTTTCCAAATGCTTCAAAGGCTTTTTTGAAGCCGTCGACGCCTATTTCTGTATCCTTCTCGGCGTAGCACTCGGGGGCAAGGAAATTCATATCCTTTTGTTCATCCGACTCCGTAATGATGACGTCCTCATATTCTCCTCTTCTCCAGAAATCTGTATAGTCTCTTTCTTCATCCTTCTGAAAACCCACAGGTATTTCTGCTGAAATATGCCCATTATCAACGGTAAATGTATTATCATTTGTTACGGAATATTCCGTAAAATATTTGGCAGGCTCACCGATATCGGGAATAGTTTCCTGTATAGCGTTATAAACCTCTAAACGTGGTTGAAGCACAAACGGATAAAATAAACCTGCCGCTATTGCAATAGCCGCTGAAATTATAATAATAACAATTTTCTTTTTCATGTATTTCCTCTTATCCATATACAATGGCGGCTGTAAGCCGCCATTGTTCTATAATCATTCATTTTCCGCCGTTTATTCAGATAAAAAATGCTCCATAAGTGTATGGCCTACTTCAACATATCTGCCTGTCTTTCCGGCAGCTTCTTCTGTGAAGCAGTCTACACCCTGCTCTGCCTTTGTGCTGTTCCAGATAAGGTAAGGCACAGGAGCGTTTGTATGTGTCTTGAGCGCAAGGGGTGTGGGGTGGTCGGGGCAGATAAGCACCTTTAATTCTTCACCCTCGAATGCCTTCAGCACAGGCCCTAAGATAAGCTCGTCAATAAGCTCGATTGCCTTTATCTTGTTCTGAACCTCAAAACGGTGACCGCATTCGTCGGGAGCTTCAACGTGGATATAAACGAAATCTCTGCCGTCCTTCAGCGCCTTTATTGCCGCTTCTGCCTTACCGCTGAAGTTTGTATCTATGTAGCCTGTTGCGCCCTCAACGTTGATAACGTCCATTTCTGTAAACTTGCCGATGCCCTTTAAAAGGTCAACCGCACTTATCATAGCACCTGTCTTGCCGTACTTTTCAGTAAAGGGCATGAGGCTCTTGCGTACACCCTCGCCCCAGAACCAGAGGCTGTTTGCAGGGCGGAGACCCTTTGCTTCTCTCGCCTTGTTTACAGGGTGGTCCTTAAGTAAGTCGTAGGACTTCTTCATCATTTCAAGTAAAGGAGCGCTGTTTTCGTTGAAGCCTAAATATTCCTTGATAGGCTTGCCTGTAATGTCGTGGGGAGGTGTAAGTGTGCCTACGTCAAGTGTACCGTTGTTCCAGATAAGGCAGTGACGATAGCTTACGCCACTGTAATAATGGAAAATGTCTGTATCAAGCTTTTCGGCAATGAACTTCATAAGCTCAGCCGCTTCCTCTGTGGAAATATCGTCTGCACAGTAGTCAAGGATTGTCTTATCCTCATAAACCGCTTCGTCGGATAAGGTTACAAGGTTTGCTCTGAAGGAAACGTCGGTAGGCTTCATATCAATACCGATACTGCCTGCCTCAAGAGGAGAACGTCCCGAATAATAAATAGCAGGGTCATAGCCTAAAACAGAAAGGTTTGCAACGTCACTGCCGGGCTTGATGCCGTCAACTACGGTCTTTACAAGACCGATTTCCGCTGTCTTTGCAAGAGCGTCCATATTGGGCTTCTTAGCGCAGCCCATAGGGGTGTTGTCACCTAAATCCTCACGCTTTAAGTCTGCCATACCGTCGCAGAGTAAAACTACATACTTCATTTTGTTGTCCTTCTTTCTTTGAATTTCTCTAAAAACCATATATTACGGGCGGTGAATTCCTTACCGTTGAGATAATCGAGAATTCCGCCGTCTGTACTGAAATTGAAAATCAGCTTATAGCTGTAAAGGGCCTGATAAGGATAGCCCTTTTCCTTATTTATTTTATTGACGCCGTACTTTCCGTCACCCAAGAGGAAATGCCCGATGTATGCCATATGTGCACGTATCTGATGAGTGCGTCCCGTGATCAAGTCCACCTCTAAAAGGCTGTCGCCGTTACAGATTTCAAGCACTTTGTAGGCTGTGACAATAGTCCTGTTCTGAGGGGTCTTTTTATCGGAAATCACAACGCGGTTTTCTTTTTCATTCTTATAAAGATATGCGGTTAATTTCGCATTTTTCTGCTTTGGTATACCGTTTACCGCACATAAATACAGCTTTGTAAGCTCTCTGTCCTTTACCTTCTGATTCAGAATCCGCAGGCTTTCGGCATTTTTCGCCGCAATGACAATACCTCCTGTATTTCTGTCAATACGGTTGCAGAGTGCAGGCGCAAAGGAAAACTCTTCCTCTGGCTTATACTCGCCCTTTTTGTAAAGATAGTTCTTTATGCGGTTTATAAGGGTGTCGGCGGTGTTGTCGTTATCCTCATGAACTACAAGCCCCGGCTGTTTATCCACAAGGATAATATTCTCGTCCTCATAGATAATATCAATTGCTCCGTCGGTACGGAGAAAATCATCATCAGCCGTCTTCTGCTTTTCAAAGAATTCATCCTTTATATAAAGAGTGATAACATCGCCCTCGCTGAGCTTGTAATTGGCTTCGGTGCGCTTTCCGTTTACCTTTATATCCTTTTTTCTGATAGTCTTGCAGATAAGGCTCTGGGACAGTTCGGGATAGGTCTTGCTTAAAAAGCGGTCTATGCGCTGCCCCGCCGCATTCTTATTTACAGTAACCTGCTTCATCTCTGGATACGGGTAAATCCGTATTTTTCAAAATATCCGCAGGCTTCTGCTATAAATTCGTTGGAATTAGCGCATCTCTGACCCACTTCGGAGAGTCCTGCAACCGCATCCTTCCACTTTGCGGCAGTTGCAGCGTCGTCCTCGCCCGAGAACCATACCTCGCTGTGCCATGTGCCGAATTTTAAACCGATAATATAAGGCTTTGTCATTGTTTTCTCCTTTACATTTTACTGCCTTTTGCGCCCTTGGCACCGCCGAGGGTTATATTTTCAAGAATGTTTGTATCAAATGAGAAGCTGATAGATTTATTTTCGCGTTCACGCTTGAATGCAAGCATTATCATTCTGTCAAGAAGCTGTGAATATTTTACCCCCATAGGCTCCCATAAATAGAATGATAAACTTCCGGGAATGGTGTTGATTTCGTTAAGATAAATTTTGTTTTCCGCCATGTCAAGCATAAAGTCGATTCTTGCAACACCGCTGCAGCCAAGGCACTTGAACGCCTTTACCGCCAAAGTACGGATTTCCTCTCTCATCTCGGGAGAAATGTCAGCAGGAATCTTACGCTTTAAGGAAGCCATACCGCTACTTTTTCCGCCGTCAAGATATTTCTCCTGATAGCTGAGAATTTCATCGTTCGATATAGGCTGCTCACATTCGCTTGCTTCCGCGTCTTCATAGTCACCAAGAACTGAGCAGTTGATTTCCTTAAGCTGTGTAACTGCATTTTCAACCAGCACACGGATTGCAAAGGTAAAGCCGTATTCGAGAGCTTCGATAAGCTCTTCCCTGTTCTTTGCCTTGCGGATACCTACGCTTGAGCCTAAGTTTACAGGCTTTATGATAACAGGATAGGTTGTCTTCGCTTCGATTTTTTCCACTATCTCATGGGAATTCTTTGTATATTCCTTGATGTTTGTGACCACGCAGGGCAGTACGGGAATATCATTATCCTTGAATACAGTTTTCATTACATATTTATCCATACCCACAGCGGAAGAAAGTACATCACAGGAGGCATAAGGCACGCCGAGAGTCTGCAAAAAGCCCTGAAAAGCGCCGTCCTCTACATTTGTACCGTGAACTGCGGGAAGCGCTACGTCAAGCTGCGCCATAACATTATCCCCGAACTTCTTCATGGGGTATCTGAGGAATTTACAGCCTCCGTCGTTTATGGGAATAACCTGAGTGCTGTCCTTCAGCAGTGCAGGAATGTTTCTGTAATTTTCAATGATGCCGATTTTTTCACCGATATAGAACTTTCCGTCCTTGGTAATATAAATCGGTATGGGGTCATACTTTTCACGGTCGATGTGGTTATATGCCTGAAGTCCCGTAATTACCGAAACCTCATGCTCAACGCTCTTTCCTCCGAAAAATACTCCGACTCTTATTTTCATAGGCTTGTTTCCTTTCTTATGTCTTTATATTCAATATTGCTGTATTTCGTAATCTTCATATCCCTCAATATCCCACAAAGAGGTATAAATCACAACATCATCGCCGTAATACAGGTCGAAAAACAAAGCAGTCTTAGGCACTTCAAAAACAACAGTATTTTCATACACCTGACCTGCGCCGAGCTGACCGGGAAGGAAAAGCCCGCCCATCATTGCCATAGTAGCCTCTTCTCCGTCTGTAAAACAGTTAAGGGTATTGTAATAGAAGCGTTCGGACTTTGTGGTATTTTTAAGGGACAAGGTAAAGGATATGTACTTATTCCCCTCAGCAGGCGGCAGATATTCATTTTCATATTCTGCAACCTCAGTGCAGGTAAAGGAATAATTTTTGGTTTCCGCTGTTTCTCCTGCAAGTATATAGTGGGTGTATTCTGCGTCATTATCGGCATAATCATCGCTTACGGTTTCAATGTCAATGTAATCGGGCACATCAAAAGATATTGCGGGAGCCGTATATGCAGTCGTCTGCTCTGCAGTGCCGAATTCCTCGTTCAGGAATTCATCAATATCAAAATCATCATCTTCAATTATACCGCCAAGAACTCCTAGACCGAAAAATAAAAGTACAATAACGCCGATACAGCCTGAACAGCCGTTCTTTTTGCCCTGGACCTGATTCGCCTGTTTTTTCAGCCGCTTCTGGGTTTCCTTTTTTGTAGCCTGCTTTGTGTTGCTCATGCGGTTTTCAACCGCCGCACGCTGTTGTTCCGCCATACGGCGCTCGTATTCCTCATAATCCTCGGTATGGTTTGTAACCGTAAGATTTTCGCCGTAATTGAAGTTTGAGCCGCATTTGGGGCAGAAATCGTGTTTGTCTGTATCTATAAGCTTTTTACAGCTTTTACAAATAATAAGCATTTTTCACTCTCCTATATCACACCGCATAGTTTCAGCACTATTAAAACAGCAGATAAAATCCCGACAAGCAAAACCTGCACAAACTGTTCTTTTATAAAGTGCTTCACGGGATCAGCACGTGTTTCCGTCTTATGGTATTCCACCTTTGATTTTTTCTTTTTTGCTGCCCTTGCCGCTTCTGTACCTATATAAATACGCTCTCCGCATTTCGGGCAGAAATCACGCTCACCCTCAAAGGTAGTACGGCAATATGCACAGGTGATTTTCATTTTTATTTCCTCTGTTTACTAATCAGTAATTATCAGGCAAATCGTTCTCTAAAAGTATAACTCTCTTTCTTCCTGCATTTAAACCGTATGCAATTTTAACGCCCTCGTTAAGGCTCTTTACAACATATATCTTATCTTCGGGATAGCCCTTTTTAAGTAAACCCTCCTTAATAGGCGGAGCCTGTCTTTCGCCTACAAGAATTGCCGCATCGCAGCAATCTGCCGCAAATTCGCCCAGTTCACGGTTAAGGTCGTATTCCCTTTCACCAAGCTCAACCATGCCGGGAGTTACAAGGATTCTTTCGCAGTCCTCCATCATAGCGAGAGTGCCGAGAGCGGCTCTTGCACCTGCAGGGTTGGAGTTGAAAGCGTCGTCTATTACGGTAACGCCGTTGCCCTTGTCAAGAATTTCCATTCTGTGGGGCACACATTCAAGACGCTTTACAGGGAATACAAGGTCACGCATAGGCACGCCCATAAAATGCGCCATAGCAATTGCACCTGTGATGTTCTGGACATTGTGAGAGCCGAGAAGCTTTGTGGAAAAATCGTAGCTTTCGCCCTCGTGAATAACAGTAAAGCTTGTACCCTTGGGAGATACCTTTATATTTGTCGCCTTGTAGTCATAATCTCCGTCACCGATACCGTAGGTAAGCTTGTTTCTGTCTGTACCGTGATTTCTGATAAGATCATTGTCATAGTTCAGCACAACCGTACCGTCAGTGATACAATCGGCAATTTCAAACTTTGTCTTTATGATATTATCAACACTCTTGAAAGTTTCAAGATGCTGTTCGCCGATAGAGGTAATCATACTGTGCTTCGGGTGAACAATATCGCAGATTTCCTTGATTTCGCCAACACCCTTTGCACCCATTTCGCAGATGAATATTTCATGGGTAGCGTTGAGCATTCCACGTACCGTCTTTACAACACCCATGGTTGTATTGAAGCTTGCAGGGGTCATAAGCACGTTGTATTTTGCGGAAAGAAGAGTGTTGAGGTAATATTTTGTGGAGGTCTTGCCGAAGCTTCCTGTAATACCGATTACGGTAGTGTTCGGAAGCTCGTTTATGATACGCTTTGCGTCATTGATGTAGCGGTTGTTTACGGCTTTTTCAATAGGCTTATTGATGAAGTTGGCTATCATGGGCATAAACAGGGAGAAAATCTGCCATAAGCAAAGAATGGGCAGATACCAGCCGCTATAGGCACCGAAAATCATAGACAGTGCGCATACCGCACCGTAAAGGATAGTGCTTGTTACGCACATACGGATAACACGAGGAGTAAAGACCAGCTTTTTCTTGGCAGGCTTACGTCTGCAGAAAATTAAGCCTACTGCAATCAAACCTGAGCAAATAAGGCAATCTTTGAGTTCTGCTACATTCGGAGCGTTACAGGTGCGGACTACACAAGTTACAAGGATAAATACCGCAACCGCAGCAGCCAACGCCCAGATGTGACGTAAAACAATATTCCCCACATTCTTCTTCATCCACTGTCCCTGTTCCCACGCACTGTAGGAGTTAAGCTGGAACATATGCATATAGTGGATGAAATTTACTGTGAAGCTTACAAAAAGTACGATAAAAAATATAACGTGTGCTAAAATATCCATATATATAAATCCTTTTCAGAGTGTAACAGATTTTATAATGGGGCTGCCGCCCCTTACCCCGCCAAGCCTTTTGTAAAAACCTTGACCAAAAACTTTTATTTCTCGCTTCGCTCGATATCCTGAGAAAAATGTTATTCTATGCCTAAAAAAGAGTCAATAATGCGTAAGAAAAGATACTGCTGCTCGATAAAGGCAAAATGTCCTGCATTTTCAATTACCGCAAGCCCTGCGTTCGGCATTTCCTTTTCCATACGCTGACCGTCCGTAATCGGTGTTGCATCGTCGTTTCTGCCCCAGATTAAAAGCACTTCCTGCTTTATTTTCGGGAGAAGATGGGATAAATCCTCGTTTACTGTCTTTACAAGCACTTGCCGCATCATGGGACTTGCCGCACGGTAATCGGCAGAGCCATGCTTTGTGCGGAGCTTTTCGAGAGCGTTGGGGAAAAGCTTTTTCATAAGGGGAGTGCTTAAGAATTTCTTACCACGCTGATATGCGGAGGCTTTTTTCTTTGCGGCTTCCGACTGCTGCGGCTTTATGCCTGCCGCACCTGTAAGGATTACCTTTTCAACCTCGATGGGAAAATCCTCACGGGATAAAAGCTTTATAATAACACGGCAGCCGAAGCTGTGACCTACAAAAATTGTCTTTGTGATGCCCATTTTCTTACAGAATGAAATTACAAAATCCGCATAGTCGTCAACACGCCATGGCTCTCGGGGCTCGTCCGACTTACCAAAGCCGGGGAAATCGGGAGCATAAATCTTATATTTTTTTGCAATTTCGTTTATAACTGCGGAATAAAGGGTTATTTCCGTGCCCCAGCCCTGTAAAAGAAGGACATTTTCGCCGTTTCCTTCACAGATATAGTTGATATTAAGATTATTTACTGTTGTATTCACGGCGTCTGCTCCTTTTTGGGTACAATATCCCATTTTTATACCATAATATTATACTCTCTTTACAGGCGTTTGTCAATATTGCGAAAGGTTTGTTGACCGAAATAACGGGGCGGCGCACCGCCGCCCCGTTATCCGCTGCTTATCATAACAAGAAGCAAGCCCATTCCTATAAGCAATGATTTATCGCATTTATTCTGATAAAGCAATGCCATAACCGCTAAAATCAGCAGTATGTCCCTGTCAGGGCGTATAATTCCCGTCGGATTCATTCCCACACCTCCGGCAATTGCTGTTGTGCCTGTTTATAAAGCCGTTAAGACCGTAATCCTCACCGCTGTCAAATATATCCTCTTCCTCATTTTCCTGTTCTTCTACCAGTTTGCGCATAGTTTCTGTCTTACGGGTCATTTCTTCCAGAATTTCCGTCGCCTGTTTAAGCCCCTCGCCGCTTACCTCGCCGTTTTCAATCGCTGTAACAAGCTCCTCGGCACTGAACACTCCGAAATTGTCGCCCGTTTCTGCCTGCTCTTCTTCAGCAGTTTCTTCGGCAAGGTTTTCCTCGGGAAAAATTTCTTCCTTCTCTGAAAAATCCTTTATTTCTTCTGCTTCAATGCTAAAATCATTAATTTTCTCTGCAATTTCCTCCGTAATCGGCTCCGAAACGGTTACAGGGGATTTGCCTGCTTTTTTTGCCATTTTCATTGCCGCTTCAATATATTCACGCTGTTTCTTTTCAAGCTCCGACTTGCTGATTGTGCTTTTGCTCCACTCCATAATATCATCCTTTCATATTCAGTTAAAAAAATTATTGTCATTAAGAGCGCCCATAATCGTTATTAGCTTTACAATCTGTAAAGCGCTGTCTACCTTAGGGCGGTTTTCCTCCCGCAGATGCGGCTTTAAGGCAAGCAGCAAATCGGTATTTTTGTCCCGCTCGCTTAGCTGCGAGAATACAGATATAAGTCGCATCAGCATTTCGGGGTCAATGTCTCCGAAAATACCGCCCGTTCCGCCTTCGCCGTCTCCGCCGTCAGATTTCTTTTCCTCTTCGCCGCCTGATGTGAGAAGTCCGAGAATTGCCGAGATATCCTCCATATCTGCCATAACCGAACCTCCCTTCGTAATACAGGGTTATCCCTTATACTGCTTTCTGAATTTTTCTGCAAGCTCAGGGTTGTTCATTACTTTTTCCACCTTTTCACGGTCACTTTTGCTGAGATTTGAGGTAATTGCTTCAACATTGCCCGTTCTCAGCATTTCACGAAGTCCGTCTTTGGTAAGCCCCAGCTTTTCGCTTGCTATTTCAATAAGCTTTTCCTTGGCAAATTCCGCCATAATCAATACCTCCGGGTGAGGTTTTATGAGTTTATGCTGAAAAAAGCGGAAATATACCCCGATTACACCTTAGTTATTAAAACATAACTAAAAATCAGTGTGAAATTTTATATAATATTGCGTTTGACTTGATGAAATATGTATGGTATAATGTTTTTATACGAGTATTTTTGCTATACGTAAATTCATTTACAGGAGATTATATCATGAAAATTATTGTAGTTGCAGATACCCATAAGGATTATAAGAAATACAAGGCTATCGTTGAAAAGAATATCGACGCCGATTTATTCATCCATTTAGGCGACGGCGAGCATGAATTCATCGATGTAAAGAACGAGTTCCCCGAAAAGAATTTTATTTTCGTTCAGGGTAACTGCGATTTCGGCAGCTACAAGACTCTGGAAGTTGTTGAAGCGCAGGGCTACCGCATTCTCTGCGTACACGGTCACGAATACAACGTTCAGGGCGGTCTTGACGCACTTATCAGCGAAGCTAAGGCACATAACTGCACAATTGCACTTTACGGCCACACACATATGTACCGCAGCGAGCATACAGACGGCGTATATCTCCTGAACCCCGGCGCTGTTGACTCCCCCAGAGGCAAGAACAAGCCCTCCTACGGCGTTATCAACATCAACGACGCAGGCAAGCTCACCATGAATATTGTTGCTATCAAGTAATTAAAGTATATGTTGAATCTCCCCTTGTTGTTACAAGGGGAGATTTTGTCAGGAGATAGATTATGAGAAAAA
>CAZGRB010000008.1:25181-27130 GCA_964527695.1 uncultured Ruminiclostridium sp. | reverse complement strand
ATCACAAAAATTTAAAAAAGCCCAGCTTTTTCGCTGGACTTTTTCGACAGGCTGACTCCGCTTTCTGTAACAGAAAGCGGAGTTTTGTTATAAAAATCATCTCTTTTCGTATTTTTCACTATCTTTTTGTTGACTTGATTGCTTTACAATGCTATAATTAAAACGATTACAGAAGGAGGCGTTTATATGAAAATAGGTATCCTCGGTGCAGGTAATATTGCCCGAAAAATGGCGGCAACCGTCAACGGAATGAACGATGTGACCCTTGGTGCAGTTGCTTCAAGAAGCATGGAAAAGGCAAGGGTGTTTGCCGAAGAATTTTCCGCCGAAAAGTATTATGACAGCTATGAAGCGCTTGCGGCAGACAGCAATATTGACCTTATATATGTTGCAACTCCGCATTCTCACCATTATGAGCACGCACTCCTGTGTCTCAATGCAGGCCGTAATGTCCTCGGCGAAAAGGCATTTACCTCAAATTATTCACAGGCAAAGGAGCTTATTGACCTTGCAGAAAGCAAGGGGTTATACATAGGTGAAGCCATATGGACACGTTATCTTCCTATGCGCTTCAGACTTGATGAAATAATTTCAAGCGGTGTTATCGGTGAAATATCCTCACTTACTGCAAATTTAGGTTATTCAATTGCCCATGTCGAACGCCTTGTAAAACCCGAGCTTGCAGGCGGTGCGCTTCTTGATTTAGGCGTATACACAATAAATTTTGCCCTTATGGCATTCGGCACGGATATCGCAGAAATAAAGTCATCCTGCGTCAAGAATGAGTACGGTGTTGATACACACAATACTGTTATTTTCAACTATAAGGACGGCAGAACCGCAATCCTTCACAGCAATATGAACGCTGACACTGATCTTAAGGGTATCATCTACGGAAGCAAGGGCAGAATTGAGTTTGAAAACGTAAATAACTGCGAGGGAATAAATGTGTTCCTGAAGGACGGCACAGTCACACACTACGAGACACCTGAGCAGATTACAGGCTTTGAGTATCAGGTTGAAGCGTCGCTTGAAGCTATAAGACAGGGCAGAACCGAGTGCAGTGAGATGCCGCATTATGAGATACTGAGGGTAATGAAAATAATGGATGATTTAAGAGCGGAGTGGGGAATTAAATATCCCTTTGAGGAAAAATAATGGCAGTTATCCAGAGCTTTAACAGATACGAAAGCAAGTACCTGCTGACCGATGAGCAGAAGGAACATTTTATTTCTGCGGTAGGTGATTCTCTTGTAAAGGATAAGTATGACAGGTACACTATCTGCAATATTTATCTTGATACGGATGATTTTCGGTTTATCGAGCATTCCCTTGAAAAACCAGTGTATAAGGAAAAGCTGAGAATCAGGAGCTACGGCACCGTAAGCGGTAACTCAAAGGTGTTTTTTGAAATCAAGAAGAAATTCCGTAAAATTGTATATAAAAGGCGCATAACCATTCCTTACAGCGAAGCGGTGGACTACATAGAGAACGACATAAAGCCGCCCGGCCTTTCAGGGTATACCGCAAATCAGATTTTCAACGAAATTGATTATCTTATGAAAAAATACAAGCCTAAGCCTAAGCTTTTTCTCGCTTATGACAGGGTTGCCTATTCCGATAACCGCTTTTCGGGCTTCCGTGTAACCTTTGATAAGAATATAAGGGGCAGATGGGACAATATAACCCTGGAAAGCGACGAGAATAATTTTCTTCTTGACACAGGCATTGAAAATTACAATGTTATGGAGCTCAAATGTGAAGGCGCGATGCCCCTTGAGTATGTTCGTCTGCTCCGTGACCTGGGAATACATCAGGTATCGTTCTCGAAATACGGGCGAATCTATACAGACAGGTTGAACAACCGTGAAAGGAAGGTCTGCTATGAATAAAAGAATATTATCACTGCTGCTTGCGTCAGTATTTATTATATCTGCTTCAGGCTGTGA
>CAZGRB010000008.1:0-25171 GCA_964527695.1 uncultured Ruminiclostridium sp. | reverse complement strand
TGACAGCATCTATGTTGACGAAGCAGAAACAGCAGCTATCGCAGAAAATGCACCTGTTTCAACCATTTCCGACGGCGGAGAAGCCGGGGCGGCAGAAACAACCGCATCTTCAGAAACAGAAGAAAGCGCCGTTGTTTCAACAGATGCTTCAGTTGAATTTTCCTATAAAAGCGGTATCTACGCCGAAAGCTTCAGTGTTGAAATTGTTTCGCTTACAGACAGCGAAATCTATTACACCACAGACGGAAGCGACCCTGTAACAAGTGAAACCGCAAAGCTTTATACCGAGCCTGTTACGGTAACTGACCGAAAGGGCGACAAGAACGTTGTATCTGCTGTTGACCCTCTTGAAATCGGCGGAACATTCAATTACGTAAATGATGACCGAAGTGGTTTTGAAAGTGAAATATCCCCGCCTGACGACAGCGATGTTGACAAATGCACTGTTATACGTGCGGTAACAAAGAATACCGACGGTACATACGGCAGCGATGTCCAGGCAACATATTTTATAGGAACACCCGACGAGCATATAAACGGACTTGCGGAAAGCTGCGAAGCAAGCGGTACATCTCTTGCCGTAATGAGCATTTCGGTGAATTATGACGATTTCTTCGACAGCGAAAAGGGTATTTACGTAAAGGGTGACATTTTCTATGACGCTCTTGAAGAATATCTGAGCGAAACCCGACTCCGTGACCCCGAAACTGCACGAAGCCTTGACGCAAATTACAAGCAGAAGGGAAGAGAGTGGGAGCGTGAAGCGTCAATCACACTCCTTGAAGCTTCTCCCGACGGTATGGAGGCTGTACTTACGCAGAACTGCGGCATACGTATTCAGGGCAACT
Source organism: uncultured Ruminiclostridium sp. (assembly GCA_964527695.1). Classification (GTDB taxonomy): domain Bacteria; phylum Bacillota; class Clostridia; order Oscillospirales; family Ruminococcaceae; genus Ruminiclostridium_E. Next base: position 24,323 of record CAZGRB010000008.1, on the reverse strand, counting down.
ATTCACGCTCCGATATACAGAAGGGCTTACGTCTTTATGCCCGTTCCGATTACGGCGAAAACAATTTCGACTATGCAGTTTTCGGCGGGGATTACCTCAATGTGAACGGCGAGGTTATGGATAAATACGATACGCTTGTTCTGCGAAACGGCGGTAACTGCGCATTTACCGCAAAATTCAACGACACCTACTGGCAGTCGCTTGTAGAAGAAACTGCCTGCGCAACCCAGAAATCCCGTCCCTGTGTGGTTTATCTCAACGGGGAATACTGGGGACTATATATTCTTCAGGAGGATTACACCAACGACTATATGGAGGATTACTACGGAGTAAATAAAGATGACGTGGTAATATATAAGGGAGACGCTGAGGCTTTAGCTTTAGGCTACAAGCTTGACGAAGGCGATTTACCCGAGGGAGTTACAGACGAAACCTACTATTTCCATGAGCTGTACGGATTTTTTGAAACTCATTCCGACCTTGAAAGCGAGGAGGATTACAACGAGTTTATAAAGCTGGTTGACCCTCAGTCGGTTATGGATTATTTTGCGGTACAGTGCTGGATTGATAACAAGTGGGACTGGCCGGGAAAGAACTGGTCAATGTGGAAAACCACAGCGAATGACGGCAGTACCTACGGCGACGGCAGATGGCGGCTTATGTTCTATGATATTGAATTCGGCGGCGTATGCGGTGAGGGCGATGCACGTAACAACACCATAAAGAATGCAAACTACAAGGATAACGGTCTGCTTGATATGAACACTGATAATCCTGCGGTACTCTGTTTTGCATATCTTATGACAAACGATAATTTTGCCGAGGAATTCTGTAACAGGCTTTCAGGTCTTTCTGAAAACTGCTTTGAAAAGCAGCACGCACTTGACCGCTTGCAGCAATTTGAGGACATATACTCCCCGTTGTATGAACAGTTCTTTGATCGCTACGAGGGAACAGGCACAGCCGACGAAGCAGTGAACGGCGGTTATGCAACAGTAAAGTGTATCCGTGATTTCCTGCAGAAGCGTGAGGATAACATAGACAGAATGATAAAATTCTGCGAAAAGACATTAGGATAAAAGGAAAGGTAAAACAAATGGACTTTTTATTTAAACAGGTTGCAACTGACAGTCCTGCCGGCTTTGCAATTACAATGGGAATTGCACTTCTCTGCGGTATAATAATTTCGGTGGTGTATCGTCTCGGAACTGACAGACCCTCAAAATATATGATGATTACGGCAATTATAATGCCTGCGGTTGTTCAGACAGTAATTATGCTCGTAAACGGTAGCGTTGGCGCAGGTGTAGCGGTAGCAGGCGCATTCAGCCTTGTTCGTTTCCGTTCTGTTCCGGGCAGCTCCCGTGATATATGTATCCTCTTCCTTGCTATGGCTTCGGGTATCGGCTCAGGAATGGGATATATATGGTACAGTCTTGTATTTACAATCGCTATTTCGCTGGTTGTAGTAATTGCAGAAAAGCTTATTCCCTCGGAGCATGATAAGAATTCCCGTCTTTTACGCATTTTAGTAACAGAGGATATGGATTACAACGGACTTTTCGATGATATCTTCCACGAATACACAACAAAGTTCACACTCCAGTTCGTAAAGTCTGTAAGAATGGGAACAATGTTCGATTTACAGTACATAGTAAATATGAAGGATGTTACAAAGGAAAAGGAAATGCTGGACAAAATCCGCTGCCGCAACGGCAATCTTACCGTAAGCTGCGGACTTGTACCTGTTAATCGTGATGAACTTTAATATAAAAAAAGCATGGGAAAGAATCTCATGCTTTTTTAAAATTTTCAGTTAACCGATTGCCTGTCTCCGACACTATATAACCGAAAGCTTTCAAAATCGCAAGCGAGGTGAGAAATTTGGACATTAAGACAGCGTCAAAGCTTATTGAAGAAAACCTGCATACTATTTTTGCGTGGTCACTTTCAAAACTGTATGACAAAACCGAAGCCGAGGACTTATCACAGGATATAATCTGTGCGGTTTTAAAATCGGTACACCGTCTTGAAAAGGACGAAGCATTCTACGGTTTTATGTGGCGTATTGCCGAAAATACTCTTAGAGCAAGACTCCGCAAAAAGCGACCTGAAAATGTATGCTTTGACGAGAGCTTCTGCGGTGTTTACTGGAACACTCCCGAGGATGATTTTATAAAATCCGAGGAACTGAGTCTCCTACGCCGTGAGCTGTCGCTTTTATCACGTATGTACCGTGAGGTAACGGTGCGGTACTATATATACGGCAAAAGCTGTTCTGAAATTTCCGCTGAGCTTGGTATAAGTACGGAGATGGTGAAGCACTATCTCTTCAAAACCCGTAAAATTTTGAAAGAAGGTATCGGTATGACAAGAGAATTCGGTGAAAAGAGCTATAACCCCGCAATGTTCAGACCTCTTTACTGGGGCAGCAACAGTTACCCTTATTTTGATTTATTCAAACGCAGACTCCCGGGAAACATCATGCTTTCCGCCTATTACAAACCTGTGACAGTTACGGAATTATCCGTTGAGCTTGGTGTTTCTGCGGTATATCTTGAGGACGAAATCAAAGTTCTTGAAGATTATGAACTTTTAAAGAAAACAGGCGACAAATTCCAGACAAATATCGTAATTTTTACAGATGAATATGACAAGAGAGTGTTTGAAAAAATCAAGCCTGTATATGAACGCTATACAGAAAAAATCAACACAAAGCTTGACAGTATTTTCTCTCAGCTTAAAGCCTTTGATTTTTATAAGAATAATTATGATGACAATAAGCTCAAATGGGTTTTTGCCAATATGACTGTATATCAGGGAATGTCGGCTTTTGATGAAAGAAATTTCAGAAACAAACCGCTTCTTCCAAACGGCTCTTATGGTTTTGTGTGGGGCTGTGACAACGATTATGCAAATAATCACTGCAAGAGTGTATACGGATTTGATTTAAACAACGGCGAGCAGGCGGCGGTGCCTATCGCAAACTATGTTATACTTGAAAAGTGTCAGAATCTGTGGTTCAATAACTGGGGCGATGGCAGAGCGGTGCTGAATACAGCGGCAATGTTCGGTGATGCCGACAAAAACAACAGCGAGCTTGCACGTTTCATTGAGGAAGGCTTTGTAAAGTGTGATAACGGTAAGCTTTCTCCCAATTTTGCAGTATTCACCCAGTCGGTTTATAATGAAATTAAAAACCTTATTGCACCTGTTGCTGATGATGTGGTTGCCTGCATGGAAGAAATCTGCGGTATTGCAGAAAACATCTTAAAGGACTATGTTCCTAAGGCTCTGAAGGACAGATGCGGTCAGATGGCGCAGATTCACCATCAGCTTGACATCATGGCATACATCATTGAAACAATGGTAAGCCGTGGACAGCTTATTATCCCTGATGAAAAGGCAAATATCTGTATGTTCGGCGTGGATATGAGAGAATAAATATATTAAAGCACAGCTAAGGCATTTCGCTTTAGCTGTGCTTTTTTGACTTGACAGATTTTTTAAAAAATATTATCATTAAATTACCAACCTTTTTTGAAAACTCCCCACTGTATTATTGAGAACGTTCTTAAGGAGAGAAAAAGCAATGAACAAACATGATGCTGATGCGGTAATATCTTCATATGTAAGAAAGCTGTTCGGTTTCGCAATGTCAAAGCTTTCAAGCATTGATGAAGCGGAGGAGCTTGCGGCGGAAATAACCCTGCAGGTATACGAATCACTGCTGAAACAGGACAATATCGAAAATCCCGACGGTTACATATACCGTATTGCAAAGAATGTCTATGCAAGGTATATTGACGGAAGAAAAAAGGCAACTGCTGTTGACGGTATTGAGTTTATCCCCGACAGTAATGACTTTACGCAGGAGCTTATAAACAGTGAAAGCTACGGGATACTCAGACGGGAGATTACATATCTCTCGAAAATTCAGCGTGAAATAATAATTCAGCACTATTTCCACGACAAAAAGGTAAAGGAAATTGCGTTGATGCTTTCTCTCAGCGAAAATACAGTAAAATGGCATTTAGCCTGCTCACGAAAGGAGTTAAAATCAGGTATGGAAAGAACAAGAACAACAGGAACTTTAGGCACAGAGCCTATCCGTTTTGGCGGTATGGGGCATTGCGGAAATCCCGGAAGCAAGGGTGATACTGCAGATTTTCTTGCAAAAGCAATCACACAGAATATAGCCTATGCGGCATATCATCAGCCGAGGACAATAAACGAAATTGCCGAGGAGCTTGGCATAAATCCGATTTTTGTAGAAGACGAGGTTGCTGTCCTTGAAGAATATGGCTTTATGGATAAGCTTCAGGGCGGCAAATACCGTACAAATATCAAAATTTATATCCTGAGCGAAGCATCATACAGAATTTACAGAGAAATCTGTCCGAAATATTCAAGACTTTTTGCAGAAAAGTTCTTTGCGCCCATTCTTGAAAATATGACCGAAATTCCTGAGTGGATTCACTTACCTGACAATGACATAAATCTTATGAAATGGTGTATGGTATGCTTTCTTTGCAACAAACTTTCCACAGGAGAATTTGATTGGAATAAATTTGCTGTAAAGCGTCCTGACGGCGGTGAGTATATTGCATATGCAAGCGTTGATATAAAGCCTGACTGGGATATGAGCGATGCGGAAGAAAATATCTACTGGTATTGCGGGGATATGTGGCGAGACAAGCGCGATGAAGGGCGGGATTGGAAAAGCTGGCAGTTGGATTGCTACTGGTCGGACAGAAAAGACGGTTGGCGCAATAATCTGACAGAGGATTTTGACAAAGTGTATTTCTGGTTAAATAATCAGCTTCCCGAAACAGCAAGCAACGCAGAAAGCTATGCAAGACTGCTTGATAAGGGCTATCTTTTAAAGGAAAACGGCGAATATAAGTGTAATCTCATTACCTGCGACAGCGAAAAGAAATGGTATGAATTCTTACCCGATGCTTCCGGAGAAATTACTGCACTTGCCCGTGAATATGTAGCTGAAGTGACGAAAGTTGAATTGTTGGGTCAGCCTGAACATATGCACGAGCTGATAAGGTCTATAAATCAGAATGCAGCTACTGTGCTTCATACAAGAATCATGAAGCAGCTGCTTGATATGGGTGTTCTGAAAATGCCCACAGCTGAACAGGCAAAGGGACTCTGCACAATTATGTTTATGGGTGAATAATTTAAAAAGCACAGTGGAAAAACCATTGTGCTTTTTTCTTGACATAAATATCAGAAAATATTATCATAAAATCTGAACCTTTCGTTTTTGATTTTCGTCTGTATAGGTGAAAGCGCTTTCAGTAAATACAAGGAGGTGACGATATGACCGAATTTGAAATACAGCTGAATGAGTGTAAAAATGTCATTGAACGTTTTGTCCGTTTCAGATTGTCGTCAAAGTCTGACGCAGATGATATTCTGCAGGAAACCTATCTGACCGCTTTTCAGAAATTTGATACACTTGCAGATAAATCTCATTTCAAGGCGTGGATAATCAGCATTGCCCGAAATAAATGCAACGACTATTACCGCAAGAAGGCAAAAAAATCTGAAGTTTCCATTGATGAACTGACCGAACAGCCGCTTACTGCAAGCCGATACGGATATGTCGAACAGTACGATGTTTACGATACCCTTGAATCGTTATCAGAGAATGACAAACAGATAATCGACCTGTTTTACATCCAAGGCTACAATCAGAGCGAGATTTCTCAAAGGCTTAATATTCCCATTGGAACTGTAAAAAGCAGACTTTATACAGCAAGAAACAATTTCAAAAGGTTATATCTGCCCGACGTAAATCTAAATCTCAGAAAGGTTGATGAAAATATGAAAAAGCTGCCCGAATGTATGCCTGAATACACAATTACAAGACTTGATAAAGAGCCGTTTTCCGTTAAGTGGGAGGAACTTATGGGATGGTTTATTGTCCCGAAGCTGGGTGAAAGGCTTAACTGGGCAATATACGATTTCCCAAAAAGAAACCGCACAGAATATGATGAAATGCAGGTTACAGGTAAAGCGGAAATACATGGCATTGAGGGCGTGGAAATAACTGTAAAGCAATACGCTCCTATGGATTGCAACAAAACAGATAATGAAAAAAAGGCGGAGCGAACCTTTATTGCACAGCTTACTGATACACACTGTCGTTTTCTTGCTGAAAGTCACATAAGTGGTGGAGTAAAGAAATGTTATACCTTCCTTGACGGTGATGAGTTTATTCCAAACTGGGGTTTTGGCGAAAACAACTGCGGAAATGAAGTCAATTTGTCTGTAAAGGGCGATATTATCCGTAACGGAAGTGAAATTACTGCTGCCGATAAGCCATTTTTACTTGATGTTGTGGGAAGATATGAGGTTAAAATCGGCGGTAAATCTTACGATGCGATTTGTGTTATGGATATCGAAACTTATGATGGTGGTGTTGTTAGTGAACAGTATCTCGACAAGAACGGCAGAACTATTCTTTGGAGAAGATTTAACCGTAACGATTGGGCTAAAGACCACTTTAAGAAAAACTGGACGGAAATTCTCCCTGACAATGAATGTATTATCGTGAACGGTGAGGTTTATGTTCACTGGTACGATTGTATAACGGACTATATCCTTTAAAATCAATGTATATCCTGCCGCTCCTTCGCATAAGCTTTACCAGTACAACTTCGGAGGTGCTTATGAAAAAGCATAATATAATTGATATAGCGATTTTTGTTCTGTCAGCTGAGCTTGTGGGGGCGCTTTCAGCGTTGTTTTCAGGCGGCTTCGGAGATTTTTATGATAAGTTCACACCGCCGCCGCTTTTACCGCCCTCGTGGTTGTTTCCTGTAGTGTGGACTATTCTCTATGCGCTTATGGGAATTTCAGCATATCTGATTTACTCATCGGATGCAAGCAAAGCCGAAAAGAACAAATGTCTTGCAATCTACTGGGCACAGCTTGCAGTAAACTTTTCATGGAGCATTGTTTTCTTCCGATTTGAAGATTTGTGGGCGGCAGTTGTGGTAATTCTTATCCTTCTTGCACTTATAATTGCGATGATTAAGTGCTTCAGTAAAATCAACCCTCTTGCCGCCAAGATAAATATCCCATATCTTATCTGGGTAAGCTTTGCCACATATCTTACAATTGCAACAGCGGTTATAAACTGAAGAATCCCCGCCCTGTAAACAGGACGGGGATTCTTACTTATTCTTCTTCTACGGGTTCAACATGGATAAAGATTTTTTCATAGCTTTCACAGTTAGTGTCGAAGAAATGTTCACGGAAACCTTTGCTGTATTGATTCGCAGAATAATTCAAGTCGAATTCTGTAACTTCACCGCCGAAAATAAAGCCGTTTTCTTCTTTTATAGTTTTTGAATTACTACGCAGTATATTTACAGCTTTTCCGCCTTCGTCTGCCTCAAAGTTCAGAGTTCCGCCATTGAAAGTAACACGCATTATGAAAGCACATAATAAGCCGCCTCTTACATTGATGGAGCTGTTATCATAAAGGGCGATATAACCTCCGAAATTTGAATATTCCGTTCCATAAATTGTAGTTCCGTTTTCTGCTCCTTCCACATCCAGCGAGCCGTTTTCAGAAATTCGGATATATAAACTGCCATCCTTGTATATAATTGCAGAGCTGCCTGTACCTTTGATTTTTACCGCTGAATTATCCCGTATTCTTAGATTATTAGTTTCCGTCCAGCCCGTGCTGAAGCTTCCTTGTCCTACTTCAATACGACCGTCATCGTTTGTGGTGATTATATCAAAAGAGAGCCTTGCACAGCTGAGTGAAGCATTATTATGCAGTGACAGTTCATAGCCGTGTATTCTTGAACATTCTACCGATGAATCGCCTTTAATGTTGAGATAATTTATGCTATAAGCGTAATTATATTCCAGATATGGATTGTTATCATATATCTGCTCGTCATCATAATGCTCATCAATGTCATACTGAACTAATTTCACATTTCCGTCAAGTGTAATTGTATCTGCGGAAATTTTTGTTGTGTAAAGCGTTCCGTTGCCCTGAATGGTCACAGGTATACCCTTTACGTTAAAAATGCTGCTTATGCGGTCCGCCAGAATATAGCAATCTCCAGAAATTTCAATAGTAAGCGTATCCATACCTGCGCAGTAGAAAATGAATTTCTCGTCTCCCGTTGCGGATATAACCGCATTATCCAGATATAGTACTCCATCGTTATAGCTAACGTCAGGATATTTTTCGCCAGCCAGCATATCCTTTCCCATAACCTTAAGCCTTACATAATCGGGATAATATGCGTTGAAATAAGGGAACTCGGTGATTTCTTCATCACGCCATTCAAAGGGCCTGCTTTCATCAATTTCTTCATCAGGCTCATAAATAAATCTGTCCATAACAAGCTCAAACTGCTGATATGTAGCGGCGGTGTCGTTTTCCGCGAGTATTTTTTCAAAATCAAAGGTTTTTATTATCTCAATATTGTTAAGGTCAATAAGGTCGGTTTCTCTTATATGAAATTCAAATACGCCGTCTTTTATTGTAATATATTTTTGCAGCGGTATATATTGGGTTTCAAATTCAGAATAAATTACCGGGTAATGGTAAATGTCAGAGCAAAGTAAATAAGAATCCTGTTCCTTGCTGTAAATCAGGTGATATGTGCTGATAATCGGCTCAATTCCCCAATAATATTCTTCATCAATAAAAGATTTCCATTCATTTTCCGCAAAATCAAAGTATCTGAACTGCTTATAATATTCATAGATTTCAACCATTTCAGGGAAATTATCCATATTCAAATCAATGAATATTCTGCCCCTGCAGTTTTTATCCGCTTCACCTGCGTAGCGAAGCGCACGTTCAAGGGTATTTTCATTTCTGAAAACGGTATTTTTTCGGTTATTAATTACGCTTAAAGTACTGAAAGGGTAAGATACGGAAATCAGAACATCATCATCAGCAATACTGCTTCCGCAATCCGTTATCGAATCGGGCAGGTAAAGCTCAGTTAAGTCTGTATCGGCAAATGCTCTGCTGTCAATCTTCTCTAAACCGTCAGGCAGAGCAATGCTTGTGAGGGAGCTTGCTTCAAAGGCGGAAAAACCGATTTTCTTCACGCCTGCAGGCAGAATGACATCGTTAAGCCCTATACAGCCGAAAAACGCATATTCCTCGATTTCGGTAATATCGCATTGTTCATTTTTTTCTGAAAGGATTATTTCTGAAAGCTTTGAATTTTCAAAGGCGTGCTTTCCTATAACTTCAATATTTTGGGGTATATTGAAGCTTCCTGTCCGTCCGATTGGAAATGCGGCAAGAGTAAGTCCGTCAGCACTGTATAAAACTCCGTCAACAGATTTATAAACCTTATTTTCTGCAATATTTATTTCTTCAAGTCCGTTACAGAAACGGAAAGTTTCAATAGCAACTGTTGTAGACGGCAGATTGATTACTTTGAGACTGTCACAGTCCTTTATTGAAGGAATTTTTGTTATTCCTTCTGAAAATGTAACTTCTTCAACGCCTGTTTCCATGAGGAAATAATCAGTAAACTTTGTGACAGGCTTACCTTCGATGTTCGCAGGAATAACAATGCTTTTCTGATTTCCGATATATTTTTTTATTGTTACTGAGCTGACATAGATTGTATACTCAAAATCCGTACATTCCGTTTCATCGCTTTCAATTATTGTTTCATCCGCAACAGTTGCCGCGGTTGATGTTTCAGCTGTTGTTCCCACTGATTTAATATCAGTGCCACAACCCGATAAAAGCATTGTAATTGCAACTATAAGTGATAATATCTTTTTCATAATCTCCCCCCCGAAAATCTTTTTCTAATTATATCATGATTAACAGAGAAATTCAATTACAAATCAATTACAATTTTATTACAAATCGGTTACAAATTTTCTGAAGAGTTACAATTTGTAATAAATGAGATAAAGCGGAATCTGCACGCAGATTCCGCTTCTTTTATTTGATTTTCGACTGCAGAATATTGAGAAGTTCGCCGAATCGCTGGAAATGCACAACCTCACGTGCCCGCAGAAATTTGATAACATTGGTTACATCAGGGTCATCACACATACGGAGAATGTTGTCGTAGGTTGCCCTTGCTTTCTGTTCCGCTGCCATATCTTCCATAATATCTGCAATAGGGTCAGCCTTGCTCTGGATTGTAGCCGCAGACCAGGGAACACCTGATGCGCTTGCAGGATAGACACCGTTAGCATGGTCGATATAATAATCGCCGACACCGTAACGGTCAAAGCTCTTTGCACCCTCGCCCTTTGTAAGCTGAGTTACGATACTGCCGATCATTTCAAGGTGTCCAAGTTCCTCTGTACCGATATCAGTCAGCAGTGCGATACCTCTCTTATCCGTCTGAGCAAATCGCTGAGAGAGATAGCGGAGGGATGCACCCAATTCACCATCGGGGCCGCCATATTGGCTGAGAATATAGCTTGCAAGCTTGGGGTTCTTGTTGTTGATTTTTACGGGAAATTGTGTTCTTTTTTCAAAAATAAACATATCTTACACCAACCTTTCTGACGGCCAGCAGCCCATAAGCCAATCCCATTCGCCGTCATTGCCTGCACTGCAGGCCTGGAGCGGGTAGCAGCAGTTTTCAAAGGCTTCTTTGCAGGCTTTGAGCTGTCTGCAGGCCTCACGGTGCATTTCCAGCGCTCTGATGTCATCAGGGTGGGTGTCGAGATAAAGCTTTAAGTCATCAGCATAAAAGCAGGCTTCGCTGACATTTCTTAAAAGCTGTGCGCAGTTTGCATTACTTTCCATTCCAGAGCCCCCTTAAATATTCGTCAATACCGATGTCCAGTTCGGGAAAAACTGTACCCTGCATAAGTGCTTTTGAAGGTGTATAAACCTTGCCGATACGCTGAACGGGAACATAAGCGTAACCTACACGTCTGATGCCTTTTTCGGCATCAGGCTTCATCATGTCACAATTATTCATGCTTTTTCTCCTTTCGGTTATTGTTGCAGTTAATGCTGCTTATACAATATATGCAATGGGAGAAGAAACGGTTAATTTTTACAGGAAGAGTTTGATGCAGACACAAAAAGACCCAGGATTATACCCGGGTCTTTCAGTATTTATGCACTTATTTTTGCTTCTTCAATAAATCTTACAAAATCATTCAGAGGTATGGGCTTTGAATAGTAATAACCCTGAATGAAATCACAATTGAGATTGGAGAAGGTTTCAACCATCTGCTCGGTTTCAATGCCTTCAACGACAATTTCCATATCCATATCCTTCAGCATTTTGATTGTGCCCTTAAGGAAGATGTGCAGCTTCGGTTTATTGCTGTTATCCACAAAGGTTTTGTCCAGCTTGACAATTTTAAGGGGAAGGGAAGCGAGTCTTGCCATATTGGAGTAACCTGTTCCGAAATCGTCCAGTGAGAAGCTTACACCTGCGTTTATAAGCTTTGTCATATTTTCTATCAGAATATTCTGACTGTAGTTTGCCGCAGTTTCGGTAATCTCAAGGTTGATTTTATCGGGAGAAATCCCATACTTTTTGATTGTGGAAAGTATATTGTCCGCAAGTCCTCTTTGCATACACTGAACAACCGAAAGATTTATTTCAATATAGTCGAGTCCCAGTCTTTCAAATTCCTCGCTTGCAATAAACTTGCATACGTTATCAAGGACAATATCGCCTATTTTGTGAATAGCACCTGTCTTTTCAGCAACAGGTATGAACAGATTCGGCGGAACAAAGCCGTAATCCTTGTCGATGAGCCTGAGCAGTGCCTCTGCGGATACAAAGCGTTTCTTTTCAACAGAGTAGATAGGCTGATAGTAAACGGTAAAGCTGTTGTTTTTGAAAGCATTTTCAATGATATTTTCCATATCATTCATAAGCTGGAAATTACGCTGTTTGAATAGCTCGGAAGCCAGATAAACTTCGCCTGTTTTTTCAACTCTGTCGTGAAAATCATTGCCCAGAGCCATAAGTGACTGATAATCCTTGATATCCTCAGGCAGGGACGCAATACATACAAATGCGTCAAGAGTCACTTCAATCATGCTTATTTCAATCAATTGTTTCAGTGCAGTGTTTACATCGGATGCAAGCTTTTGGGTTTTTGAAGCATTTCTTCCGTTCACAACCAGGCGGAACTTGCCTCTGTCGAGGTAGTATATCTCAGCTTTTGCATTGTTTTCCTTGTTAATCAATACAAGCTTGTCCGCAATTATTTTCAGCATCTTGTTTGTTGAATCATATCCCAGTAAGGAACGAAGGGAATCATAATTGGCTATATTTACAAGTATCAGCTTGTGATGATTGTTGTTGGCGAAATCGGTCTTTATATCTTCCGCATAAGCACGGTATTTTCTTAAATTTGTAACTGAATCAAGGTTTTTTTCAGGATTCTGGATTGTCATTGAAATAATCATAAGTACAACAGCATTGCTGAAAATTTCAACAAGTGAGTGAGGGAAGAAATTCTTTACAGTAACTGCGATAATACCCAGTGGTACGCTGGTGCAAAGCACCAGAATTGCCCTTAACGGTAAGTTTTTTCTGTAATGTAACAGATATACGATTCCCAGAATAAGATAGAAGGATGCGCAGACATAAAGGACTGTACCTAAGGAATGTCTGGTAAGCACGCCGTTTTCATATGTAAACAGATGATGAGTTGCCAGATTCGAAACAATCATTGCAGCTTCCGCCAGATACGGTATCATAAGAATAATGCCGATGTACGGTTTTTTCTTGAATTTATGCCATGTACGGGTTAGACTGATAATATACATGACATAAAGCGGAGTTGCAAGGTTATGAAACAGCAGGTATCCCGTTCTTACAGCATAATACAGTGAAGCGTTATCCGAAGCCACATTTTCCATGGCTATGGTTATTACATTCAGAAGTGCAGCAATCATTGTATTTATTATAAGCAGAACAAAAATATATCCTGCTGTATTGCGTGATTTCTTGCTGAATAAGTTTGTTAAAAGCATTACAAGCAGCATTATGACAGCTGCTATGTCGAAATGAACCAGATTCTCCATATTAGTACTCCCAAATTATATATTATTTCATATCTATATAAAATAATAGCATACACTAACATAAAAATCAACAAGATATTATTAAATTATTAGTTATTTGAGGTTAAATTCGACTTTCCGCACAAAAAATCCCCGACAATCTGTGATAATTGTCGGGGCGAAAGTTACATATTTGGTTAATTTGCAGGATTATTAATTACGCCTGCGAAGACAGGGTCTCCTGAAACACCTTGTATTATAAATATAAAAGGTCTGTTCAGGAAAAAGTCAATCTGGTCATCGGGAGGCGGTGCTGCACCTGCTGCCATCATAGCTGTAAAGGCTGAAGCGATGCAGCCTTCTTCATCTACTGCAACCCTTACCGAGTGATTTGCAGCAGAAAGAGCTGTATTGGCGGTTTCCGTTCCGAGGAGAGCGGAAAAATCTGCCGCTTCGCTGTCGAATACTTCCGTAATACCCATTTCGGTAAGACCTTCCGTTAAATCCATACTGTAAGCAGTATCAAATTTAGGCATGGAAATATTGATAATGATACGTTTGCTGTTGGGGTGAGTGCCAAGAGGAGTCATAGTTTCAAAGTAAGCGAAAAATTCCTCAATTTCACCGCTGTTCAGGATTTCATCGGTTGTTACTCCCTCATCAGGCAGAATAAGCCACATTCTTGAGCTTCCTGCGCCTGAAAAACGCAGGTTTATAGCACCGAAATTGTCGCTCCAGTAGTAAAAATCTTCGGTTTCCTTCTTCATGAAATCACAGGTTATTTCTTCGCCCATAGCGGTAGTGAAGGTATCTTCGGCTGTTTTGTCAGGATTGAATTCGCTGTCCCATTTTCCACGGAAATAAACGGTTGAAGCAAGAGAAAAAACAGTCTCACTGTTCATTTCAATCTGTTTTGCTTCATCCTCAAGCATACCGCCTGTCTTTGCACTGAGCCACTCCTGTAAAGCCTTTGTATATGCAGGGTCACTTACATTGCCTGAAAAAATATCCGCAAAGTAGCTTTCAGAAAGGGTGTTGATTGTATCGGTGTTGTAGCCGAGGTTTTCGCTCAACCATACAGAGTTTGCAAAGATACTTGTAAGTGCACCATCGTCGGAGAAGTTGCGTTTCCACATGGAATTGCTGTAACTCATCAATGTATCAATATCCTTTGCTCCCAGCAGATCTAAAATCTGCTGTCTGCTGTTTCCCTCAGAGGACTGAGCAAGCATACTCAGAGCAAAGTAGACATTCATAGGTGATACAACCCTGTTTTCATTCTTTGCGCCTGTGAGGAATGCGCTCATACTGTCGTAGGTAAAGCTGTTTATGGAAGCTTTGTATTCCACATTCTGTTCCTGACGGTACTCCTTGATAAAATTATCCCATGCATCATATTGAGTTTCAAAATCCTCAGAAAATTCATTCGGATAAGGCGGCATTACGGGATATGCAGCCGCCGATAAGAGCATAGCCCTGGTTTCAGGAGAGTAGCTGTTCATATCTTCCTTCATGCCTTCGTTCGGAACAGCATTGCCAGCGGCAGCGGTTGTATTATCTACAGTATCACCTGTGGGAATATCATCGGTTAACGCCTTTATTCCTGCTGCTCCTGCAGCAACAACGCATACTGCTGCTGCCGCACCGACTATTTTTATCCATGCAGTGTTTTTCTTCTGCACATTTTCCGCTTTTTCAAGCATTTCTTCGTCGGTTTCGCCGATAGCTTCAAAAATCTGATTTTCATTCATATGTCAAACCCCTCCCTTGTAAGATGCTCACGAAGCTTATTTCTCAGCCTTGATAATATTGCCGAAGCATTATTTGCGGTGATATCCATTTTATCCGCAATTTCCGCCACTGGCATTGCATAGAAATAACGTCTGAGAAAAACAGCTCTGTCACGTTCTGAAACAGTATTTAAAAAGCTGTTTATACTTTCCGAAAGCAGCTTCATATTAATTTCGTCGTCGGTAGTATTTCCACCCGAAATACATTCCGAAAGCTCATCAAGAATATACAGCATTTCGCCGTTTCGCTTTGACGTGTGTCTGCTCTTGTATTTGTCAAAGGAAAGATTACGGGTGATTCTTGCAAGAAAAATCCTGAAGCGGTCAGGTTTTTTCGGCGGAATCACATTCCACGTCCGAAGCCACGTGTCATTAACACATTCGTCGGAATCCTCCTTGCTGTTCAGAATGTTGTTTGCAATGGCGAAACAGTAGCTGCCGTACTTTTTATTTGTTTCTTCAATTGCGTTTTCATTTCTGTTCCAGTACATTTCAATTATCATGCTGTCGTCCATTAAAACGCCCCCTTCATACTACAAGACGACAAAATTAACCATATCTTACAGAAAAACGACGACAAAATATACATAATTTGCCGCCGTCAGATTTTATTTATGTGAGCCTATAAATTTTTCCATATAGAGAATATCATACCATCTGTCAAACTTACAGCCGCATTTATTGCATCTGCCCACGGTCTTATATCCCATAACCTCATGGAAAATAACGCTGTCATGGGTGATGTATTCATCTTCCTCTTCGGCATAGGCAACGACAGCATACAGATTAATATAGCCTTTATCCTTCATTATTTTTTCGATTTCGATGTAAAGCTTACGTCCGATACCTTTGCCTCTCATATCCTGCCTCAGATATACGGAAAGCTCGGCAGAGTGCAGGAATGCGGCTCTGGGGTGGAACTGCCCTGCGTAGGCATATCCGATTATTTCGCCGTCACATACAGCTACAAGGTAAGGGAAATTTTCGAGAGTTTTTCTGATACGCTCCCTGAATTCTTCAATTGTCGGCGGCTCATATTCAAAGGATACCGCTGTATTCTTTACATAGGGCGAGTAGATTGCGAGGATTTCCTCTGTGTCATTAACGGTTGCAGTTCTGAGTTCAATATTCATAAAAACACCCCTTTCTGTAAAAATTATAGCATTGCACACAGCAAAAGTCAATAAAAAACCGTTCCCTTTGAAATACATAGGGAACGGTCGTGTATTATTTCTTTAAAATTTCAAGATTCTTTTCAATAAGCTCATATCTCTGCTTTACGCAGTCAACGGAGCGTAATGCGTCTGAGGGAGTGTTGAAGGTATAATCCATAAGCTTTTCGATTGTAGTTGTTGCAACGTGCATACGTGTATCGCTGGAAGCATAGTAGATGTAAACATCGCCGTTGTCTCTTGCGATAGCGCCGTTTGTAAATACAACGTTGGAAACGTCACCCACACGTTCATCGCCGTGAGGAGCAATGAAAAGACCCGAGGGAGAAGCAATAAGCTTTGAGGGGTCATTAAGGTCGGTAGCAAATACATAAATTACATATCTAAGACCTGCCGCTGTGTTTCTTACGCCGTGAGCAATATGTATCCAGCCCTTGGGAGTCTTGATCGGAACAGCACCTGCACCGTTCTTTACTTCTGTAAGCGTGTGGTAGATTCTGGGGCTGATAACAACCTCTTCGGTGCAGATAACAGGGTTGTTTATATCCTCGCAGAGACCGAAGCATACACCGCCGCCGCTTCCTGTCTGGATAAAGTCGTCCTGAGGGCGTGTGTAGAATGCATACTTTCCGTCAACGAATTCAGGGTGAAGCACTACGTTTCTCTGCTGGGGAGATTTCGATTTAAGATTGGGGAGTCTTTCCCATGTCTTTAAATCCTTTGTTCTTACAATACCTGCCTGCGCAACTGCCGCAGAAAGGTCACTGCTTTCGGTATCCTTGCTTTCGGAGCAGAATACACCGTAAATCCAGCCGTCCTCATGCTTTGTAAGACGCATATCATAAACATTTGTTTCTTCGGGCTGAGTATCGGGAAGAAGAACAGGGAAATCCCAGAAACGGAAATTATCAATACCGTTATCACTTTCCGCAACAGCAAAGAAGGACTTTCTGTCATTGCCTTCGACACGAACAACAAGATAGAACTTACCGTCAAGCTCGATTGCGCCTGAATTAAGAGCTGCATTTATGCCGAGTCTTTCCATAAAATAAGGATTTGTTTCATAGCTGAAATCATATTCCCAGATAAGAGGAGCGTGAGCCGCTGTAAGAACAGGGTACTTGTAGCGGTCGTAAATGCCGTTGTAATCGTCTGTCTTTTCGTTTTTTCTTGTAATTAGAGCTTCATATTTTTCGGTTTCCTTTGAAACTCTCGCATTGAATTCTTCGATAGTAGGCATAAAGCGGTTCCTTTCAGAATAAATTGATTTTTCACGGTACACGGAATTGCATTTGAGCATAAACTGTAAAAAAGCGTAAACGAGGGGCGGTAACAGCCTGCTGTTCATGAATAGCCGCCTCTGTGTACGTCTGCGCTTTTATATAAATCGGCGGAATAACCTGACGGCTGTTCCGCCTGATTTTTTTCTTTCCCGACAATTATAGCACGGACTTAAATAAAAATCAATACTTTTAGCTAAAAAAACTTTAAAAATATTACAGATTAGGTAAATTAACAGACTTTAAGCATAATAAATTGCAAAAAACAGTGTTTTGTTGTAAAAATTAGACAAAACCTTTATCAGATGATTAAGTAAACTGTTGACTTTTATACAAGTGCTTGTTATAATTGTTACAATGAGTTTATAAATAATAACCCCTCACTGGAAAGGAAAAACTATGGATAATTTTAATTTTTGCAGCCCCACTGAATTTGTTTTCGGCAGGGATACTGAAAACGACTGCGGTAAATATGTAAAGAAGTATGGCGGTACAAAGGTACTGATTCATTACGGCGGAGGTTCCGCTGTAAAATCGGGACTTTTAGACAGAGTAAAAGCGTCTCTTGAAAGCGAGAATATCCCCTATGTGCTTCTCGGCGGCGTAAAGCCGAATCCTCGTGATACGCTTATCTATGAAGGAATTGAGCTATGCCGTAAGGAAAATGTAGATTTTATCCTTTCGGTAGGCGGCGGCTCCTGTATTGACAGCTCAAAAGGTATCGCCTGCGGTGTTCCTTATGACGGCGATTTCTGGGATTTCTACGAAAAGAAAGCATTTGTTCAGAAGGCTCTGCCTATAGGAACAGTCCTTACGATTGCCGCAGCAGGCAGTGAAGGTTCAGGCGGTTCGGTTGTAACCAAAGAGGACGGAATGTTAAAGCGTGACACAGGTTCTGACCTGCTCAGACCACGCTTCTCAATTCTCAACCCTCAGCTTACCTGTACACTCCCTGCATATCAGACAGCCTGCGGTGCAACTGACATTATGGCGCACGTTTTCGAGCGTTATTTTACAAATACAAAGGAAGTTGAGATTACCGACCGTCTTTGTGAGGCTGTTCTTATTACAATGGTAAAGGAAACACCCCGTGTTATTGCAGACCCCGATAACTATGAAGCACGTGCAAATATTATGTGGGCAGGAACTGTTGCCCACAACGATATAGTAGGCGTCGGCAGAAGTCAGGACTGGAACAGCCACGGTATCGAGCATGAATTATCAGGTCTTTATGACTGTGCACATGGTGCAGGTCTTGCAGTTGTAATGCCTGCGTGGATGGAATTTGTATATAAGCATGATGTAATGCGCTTTGCGCAGATGGCAACCCGTGTATTCGGCTGTGAAATGAACTTTGAAAACCCTGAGGATACGGCGCTGAAGGGAATTTATGCATTCCGCCGCTTCCTGCATGACATTGGTATGCCCATAAACTTTGAGGAGCTGGGCGCAAAGGCTGAGGATATTCCTGTGCTGATTGAAAAATTCGGAATCGGCGACGGTCAGACATGGGGCTTTGTAAGGCTCAGCGCAAAGGATATTGAGGAAATTTTAAACAATGCTGTAAAGGCGAAGTTATAAGAACTGCATATAGGGAGGAACAGAAAATGAAAGTTTTACTCATCGGCGGAACAGGCACAATCAGCAGTGCAATCACACGCTTGCTTGTAAAAAAGGGTTATGACACGTATCTTCTTAACCGCGGCAACAGAAATGACACACTCCCCGAGGGAGTAAAGACTATCTGTGCCGATATAAATAATGAGACGGAAGCTGCTGAAAAGCTGGAGGGCATGGAGTTTGACGTAGTATGTGACTTTATCGGCTTTGTTCCGTCACAGCTTGAACGCGATTACAGACTCTTTAACGGTAAGACAAAGCAGTTTATGTATATAAGCTCCGCTTCCGCTTATCACAAGCCTGTAAGGGATTACAGAATCACCGAGGGAACAACCCTTGCTAACCCCTACTGGGAGTATTCACGCAATAAGATTGCCTGTGAAGAATATCTTATGAAGATGTACCGTGAAAACGGCTTCCCTGTGACAATTATCCGTCCCAGCCACACCTATGACGAAAGAAGCGTACCGCTGGGCGTTCACGGCAATAACGGAAGCTGGCAGGTGCTTAAAAGAATGCTTGACGGCAAGCCTGTTATCATTCACGGCGACGGTACAAGCCTCTGGACAATTACTTTCAATGAAGATTTTGCGGTTGCATTTGTGGGTCTTATGGGCAATCCCCACGCAATCGGTGAATCATTCCATATCACCAGCGACGAAAGCGTTACCTGGAATCAGATTTACAAGGCTATTGCAGACGCATTAGGGGTTGAACTCAAGCCTTATTACGTTTCCTCGCAGATGCTTCACGACCTGAGCAATTACGATTTTGAAGGCGGTCTTATCGGCGACAAGGCTAATACCGTTGTATTTGACAATTCCAAGGTTAAGGCAGCAGTTCCCGAATTCAGGGCAGTTATCAGAGCCGAAGAGGGAATCAGACGCTGTGTTGAAAATGTCCTTGCGCATCCTGAATTACAGGTGGCTGACGAAGAATTTGACGCATGGTGTGATAAAGTAATCGAAAGAATGGAAGAGCTCAAAAAGAATTTCTAAGGCGTGCCTCCTTTTTAAAGAAACAGCTAACCCCGCAGTTGAAAAACGGCGGGGTTAAAATTTTTTTATAGCGGATATGCAAATTTATCAGAATATCTTACCGCTAAAATCAATTATTTCTTGTTTTCTGTTTTCAATATCTTTTTTGTTTTCAACCGAGCATAAATTTAAACTATCGCAACACTCAATTTCCATGTGACCGTAAAAATGAAAAATACTTTCAATAATTCTATGACATTCTTTTTCATTCGGTCCTGTTCTTAATGCAATTGCATATCCTTTCTTGCCTTTCGCCAAGGAAGCATGAGGCTCGTGCGTGTTGCACCAAGGAGTACACCTGTCAATAAAAGCTTTGAATTGTCCGGGCACATCTGCCCAATATGACGGAGAAACGCAAACTATAATATCCGCCCATTCAAATTGTTCGATTATCCTGTTTATGTCATCTTGCTGAATACATTTGGCAGTATTGTGGCACTTTCTGCACCCTGAACAGAAGCTGAATTTATAATCATCTATGCAGATTGATTTTACATCAAATGATTCTTTGAGAGTATGTTCTGCAGTCTGTACAATTTCTGCTGTTGCACCGTTCCTGACAGGACTGCAATTAATAATTAAAGCTTTCATTGTTCATCTCCATTCAAGTTATTCTGTAAATAAAGGCGTCGAGTAATACCTGTCCCCGCTGTCAGGCAGCAGAGCTACAATATTCTTACCCTTGTTTTCCTCACGTTCTGCAAGCTTAATTGCCGCACTGAGAGCCGCACCCGAAGAAATACCCACAAGGATTCCTTCTTTCTTTGCAATCATTTTTGCCGCACTGAACGCTTCGTCAGCTTCCACGGTCATAACTTCATCATAAATATCCGTGTTCAGAAGCGAAGGTACAAAGTTTGCGCCGATACCCTGAATTTTATGAGGGCCTGCTTCGCCGCCTGAAAGCAGGGGAGAGTCGCTTGGCTCAACGGCAACCACTTTTATATCAGGATTCTTCTCCTTGAGATATTCTCCGATACCTGTGATTGTTCCACCTGTACCCACGCAGGCAACAAAAATATCAACCTTTCCGTCGGTATCGTTCCATATTTCGGGGCCTGTTGTTTCGTAGTGTGCTTTAGCGTTTGCAGGATTGCTGAACTGGTCGGGAATGAAACTGTTTTCGTACTGCTTTGCAAGCTCTTCCGCCTTTTCGATTGAGCCTTTCATTCCGAGAGCACCCTCTGTCAGTACAATTTCCGCACCGTAAGCCTTAAGGATATTTCTGCGCTCAACACTCATTGTTTCAGGCATAGTAAGGATAAGCCGATAGCCCTTTACTGCTGCCGCAGAAGCAAGGCCTATACCTGTATTGCCCGATGTAGGCTCGATAATTACGGAGTTTTCCTTCAGAATTCCGCGCTTTTCAGCGTCTTCGATCATGTAGATTGCCGCTCTGTCTTTTACGCTTCCTGCAGGATTGAGATATTCCAGCTTTAAAAGAACACTGGCTTTTAAATCAAGAGTTTTTTCAAGGTTTGAAGCCTCCATAAGAGGAGTATTGCCGATAAATTCAGCGGCGCATTTATAGATTTTAGCCATGTTAATTTCCTTTCTACGCATTTTCTATTGTCTGATGGTCGTCTTTCGGGAATTTTCTTCTCATGATTGTAAAACAGATAAGATGAACGATAAAGGTGATTCCCCATGAAAGCGGATAGGATAAGAAAAGCATAAATTCTGTATGATATTCGGGAATCTGGAATATTGTACCAATCCATAAGAGTCTTAAACCGCAGGCACCAAGCAGTGAAACGATTGTTGGAGCAACCGCAAAGCCCATACCTCGGATAGAACCTGTGCAGCAGTCCATAAGACCGCACAGGAAGTAAAGTCCGCATACAAGACTCATTCGAGTAAGTCCCGAGGGTATTATTTCAGGTCTGGGGTCATAAATACCCAGAAGCGGTTCGCCGAATAAATAAGCAAGATTTCCGAATACAAAACCTGCAGCTGCCGCACAAGCGCAGGCTGTAAATGCAATTTTATTTATACGGCTGTATTTTCCGGCGCCTATGTTCTGGCTGACAAAGGAAATGGCCGCCTGTGAAAAGGCATTCATTGAAACCCATACAAAGCCTTCAATGCTTGCTGCTGCGGAGTTTGCCGCCATGACGATAGGCCCGAATCCATTGATTGACGACTGTATAACTACGTTGGAGAGGGAGAAAACCACGCCCTGAAAGCCTGCTGGAATACCGATACGCAGTATTTTAATCATAATCTGCTTATCAATTCCCAGCTTTTTCAGAACAAGCTTAAATCCGTCGGTTTCCTTCATAAGACAGCGTACAACAAGGAAAGCCGAAACACACTGGGAAATAACTGTTGCAAGTGCAACACCTGCAACGTCCATTTTTAAGAAAATAACGAAAATAAGATTAAGTATAACATTTATTACTCCTGCGAAGGCAAGGTAGTAGAGAGGTCTTTTGGTATCGCCCTTTGAACGTAAGAGGGAGCTGCCGAAGTTGTAAATCATCATTGCAACCATACCTGCAAAGTATATACGCAGATAGAGTGTGGAAAGGTCAATAACCTCATCGGGAGTATCCATAAGTCCCAGAAGCTTGTCTGCGAAAAGAACTCCCACAACTGTCATAATAAGACCGCTTATGATACTTAGTGTGATTGATGTATGTACTGTTTTGCTTACACGCTGGTCATCACCTGCACCCATATAATGAGCGGAAAGAACATTCGCACCTGTGGAAAGACCTAAAAACAGGTTTGTCATAAGGTTTACAAGCGCAGTGGTAGAACCAACGGCTGCAAGGGAGTTGTTGCTTGCGAAATTTCCTACAACTATGATATCCGCCGCATTGAATAAAAGCTGTAATATACTGGACAGCATAAGCGGCAATGTGAATTTAAGCATTTTGGGGAGTATTGCCCCCGTTGTCATATCAATTCCGTGTTTTGAGTTTGTCATTTTAATTCTTCTTTCTTTTGTTTGTTATATATTTCTGAAATTTTTACCGTCATTGCTGACGAGAATACTATCTTTTGTTTCAACTGCAACAGAATCACCGTAAGCAGTTATATTAATTACTGCACCGCAGCATTCTCTTATAAATTGACCTGTTTTGCCCTTTTCTGAAAAGCAGAGACTGCCTTTGTTGCCGTTATGGTCGAAATCCTTTATATATACACAGATGCCGTTCTGAGTTACTTCCGCTGTATCAAAAAGAATGTTTGTATCAATGACTGTTGTTTTTCCGTCCTTAAAGCACATCAGCTCATTTTTGGTGTTTACATAATACACTGTCTCGCAGTTTTTATCCGCACCGCACAGGAAAAACATATCGGAGCATATCTGCACTTTCTCGTTTCCATAATCCAGATAAAGCTCATACTGACCGAGAGAGGAGGTTTTATATGTGAGAAGCCGCCTGTGATAAAGGGCGGGAGTGCTTCCTGAAGACCCGTGATAATATTCAGAAATATCGTATGTGTCGCCGTTTCTTGTGAATCTTAGAAGCTTTCCGCTGTCATAAACGGCAAAATCATCAAAATTTATCAGTTCGGGATTCATCAAATTCGTTTCTTCATAATATGAGTCACAAAGGATAATTCTTTCATCAATTACCTTTATTTTTTCACCGATTTCGGGGTCATACAAATAATATGTCATATCTCTGTCTTTTACATTTGCAAACAAAAACTGTGTTCTGTCAGTGGAAAAATAGTAATCGGAGAACCAACCACTGCCAAGGTTGGTTACATCGGTTAGATTTTCAATGACTATAAAATCGGAGTAATCATTAAGCAGTCCGTCTAAAATATGTGTTGTATATCCGTAAATAACCTTTCCGCCGTCGGAAACTGAAATAGGACGGAAATTGTCATTTACTTCAATGATTTTATCGTCTTGATAAAGAAAACATTTGTATTTTTCTTCAGGATTATCCTTAGATTCAGCAACGGCAAAGGCAACAGTTTTGCCGTCAGGGGAAATGACAGTTGTTGCTATATTTTCCGAATGGTATATTTCTTTTTTTCGTCCGTTTTCGTACAGATATAAGGTGTCATCCTCGCAGAAAACAACAGCTTTTCCATTATCCGAAATATCAAGAATATATCCTTTTACCTTAATATCATCGGATATAAGCATAGGTTTGCTGCCGAATGATGTGAAATATGCACTTATTTTTATACCATTCCAGCCGTCTTTGTAGTAATCAATAATATCATGGGTGTATATAACCATAGCGGTGCCGGTTGTATTTGTGTCAGCACCCATATACTCTCTTTCGGTATCGGTGAAATCAATCTTTTCTGCTCCGTAAAGGATAGCATTAACAGTTTCATAGTTGTAGAAAGAATATTCTCGTTCTGCCGTACGCTCATCAGTTAGCACAAGATATTGCTTATCATATCCGCTGTTCATGCGAATGCAG
>CAZGRB010000007.1:0-27378 GCA_964527695.1 uncultured Ruminiclostridium sp. | reverse complement strand
GTACCGTAATTGCGCCCGAAGAAATCGAAAGTCAGATTGATGATGACACAGCGGCGGTTTTTGTAAGCTCAGTGGATTACTACGGCGGAGAAGCGGATATTGCCGCTATTTCCCATATCTGCCGAAGGCATAATATAATGCTCCTCGTTGACAACGCCCACGGCGCTTATAAAGTATTTACAGGAAATCACCCTATTGCTCTCGGTGCAGACATGACCGCCGACAGCGCTCACAAAACTCTGCCTGCGCTTACAGGTGCCGCTTATCTTCACCTGAAAAATCCTGATTTATACCCCGTTGCCAAAAGCGTTATGAGTATGTTCGGTTCGTCAAGTCCCTCCTATCTTATTCTTGACAGTCTTGACGTGTGCAATACCTTTATTGCAGAAAAGAAAAATACAGCCCTTTCCGCAATTGAAGCCGTAAGCTCGCTGAAAAAACAGCTTGCAGAAGCAGGCTGCACACTGAGAAAAAGCGACGCTATGCGTATTACTGTTGACGCCGCCGCTTATGGATATGCAGGAAATGAATTTGCACAGCTTATGAGGGAAAAAGGTGCGGAATGTGAGATGAGCGATGAAAGATACGTGGTACTGCTGTTTTCCGTTTCTCAGAAGCATGAGGATTTTGCAAGAATCAACGGAATAATAAAGGAGCTGCCACGCAAAAATGCCGTTACAATCACCCGTCATACCGTGCTGAAGCCTGAACGGATTATTCCGCCTCGCAGGGCTTATTTCAGCAGGAAAACCTCTGTGCAAACCGCAGAAGCAGAAGGCAGAATCTGCGCAGGCATACATTGTCCCTGCCCGCCCTGCGTACCGCTTGTAATGCCGGGAGAAAGAATTGACGGCAGCTGTATCGGAGAACTTTTAAGATACGGCGTAAGCACAGTAGAAATCTGTGATAAATAAAAAAGTCAACTGCCGTGCGGCAGTTGACTTTTTCTGGCATATCATATATAATGTTTACTTAAGAACTTTACAGAAATCAAGAATTGCAATCACAATACCTGCAAGGCAGTAAATGTCAAGAAGAGAACCTACAAGGCTTACTACGATACCGATTACAGGAATGCCTGCAAGCAGACCGATAACAACGCCGAGTACAGCACCCACTACAAGGTAAATAATGATTTTGATTATAAGGTTTGCGACATCCTTTGCCCCGAATGAGAGAGGGAAAAACTTTTTAAGTATATCCATAATGACAGACTCCTTTCAAATTATGCTGATTAAATTATACTATCGTTTTCAGGAAATGTCAATATTTTACAGAAATAAAACCCACAGGTTTTAATATAAAAGGAAAGGAAATTAATATGAAAAAGACACTGACAGGTATTCTCCTTGCTGCCGCAGTTCTTATAACTGCCTGCGGCTGTGAAAAGGAAAACAAAAAAGCAACAACCACTACTACCGCGGCTGTTACAACTACAACCACTGCGGCAGAAACTACCGCAGCAACTACTGAAGCTGCAACCACTGAAACAACGACCGCAGAAACTGCGGCTGCTGAAACTACAACCACTGAAACCGCTCAGGAAACAGAAATTCCCACAGGCACGGATACCGACCTTGAATCAACGCTGGTTGTGGGCACAGGTCTCATCCAGAACAGCAAGAAGGGCGACGGCTTTGTTTCCTATGACAGAGCGGCAATCTCCGAGGATATTGCCGCTTCGGGAATGACCGAAAAGGCACTGGACAAGGAAACCGTACTTGCGGATTACGAGCTTTACGGAAACAATATCGATAACATCTATACTTTTGCAATGATAAGCACCGACGGCGTTCAGGAATATCCTTCCGACTCCTCGTCGGTTATTATGACGGTTTTTGTTCTCGATAATGTGGGATACACCGTTTCCTTCGGTACAGGCGAAAAGGTTACTCTTGAAGACGCACTCCCCTACTGCACCGCAGGAAAATATATCGAATACTGGGCATTCGCAACTGTAAGCGGCAACGGAAATGTAATCCTTATGCCCTTTATTGCAGGCTCGGAAACAAACGGCTACTACCTTGTGCAGCCTGTAATGGAAATGATGAATGCCGACATTTCGGAAATGTATCTGCCGCAGCCCGTAGGCGATGATTACTATGCGACAGAGCCCACAGAAACAGAAGCTCCCGAGACCGAAACACCCGATGTGCCCTCAGGTTCAGCCGTTCTCAATATCACAAGCGTTGAGAACCTTTCAGGAATGTCCACTCTCAATATCACAATGATGAACAAATATGATGTGCCCCTCTATTTCTCAGGGGAATCAATTATAATCAACGGAGTTGACTATTCGGACAGCTTTACTGCTTTCTTCCACGTTGAAGCAAACGGCAGCACGGATGACTTTATTTTCATTACCTGCCCTCCGATTGGCGCAGGCGATGTGATTGAGGTGACATTCTCTCTCCAGAATGCGGAAACCTTTGAGGACTTCGGAACAATCACATTCCCCCTCACACTTGAAAATACATATACATATGCGTGACGGCAAAAGCCTGCGGATAAAATCCGTGGGCTTTTTATTATAAAAACGTTGCATTTATATCAGAAATGTGATATATTATCATTATAATTCATTTTCGGAGAGGTATCAAAGTCATGGGCACAAATCAGGAACTGAACTACCGCCTCTATGTCCAGAGGACTCACGGTTTTATAAGAACTCCTTTTCACAGCGAATTCGAAAAGTATCTTATTATCCGCTCGGGCGATGTGGAAACGGTAAAACGTAATTTTGAAACAATAAAAGCAGATTATCTGGGCGGAAAAGGCACCCTTTCCGACGACCCCGTAAGAAATGTTATGTACCATTTTGTCACCGCCGTGGCACTTACATCACGAATATGCGTAGAAGGCGGAATGAACCATGATACCGCCTATACACTGAGCGATATCTATATACAAAGGGCAGACAAAAGCCGCAGCGTAGAAGAGATAATTGAAATGCTGGGCGAGATGCAGGTTGATTTTGCCGCAAGAATGAAGGAACTGAAAAAGGAAAATGTAATATCCCTGCATGTAAGAAAAAGCATTGACTACATCTACGAAAATCTTGACAAGAACCTTTCTGTAAAAGAGATTGCAGGCTTCTTCGGACTTAATCCTTCATACCTTTCAAAGCTGTTCTTAAAGGAAACCGGTACGTCCATAAAGGATTTTATAACCGAAGCAAAGGTTCGTACAGCAGAAAATATGCTGAGATATTCAGATTTTTCCTATGCGGATATCTCTCATACTCTCGGATTCTCTTCTCAGAGCGCTTTCATAAGCGTATTCAAGAAGTTCAGAGATATTACTCCCAAAAGATACAGGGAGCGATATTATATGTGCGATGTGCTGACAAACGCACAGGAATAAAGATGAACCGCTTTGGGCAACTCCTGTTTTTTCGTCTGCGTGTATCCCACGCAGACTTTTTTATTTGCTCAGTATTCTCCTTTCCTAATTTCCGTGGGCGTAAGTCCGTAATACTCACGGATTTTACGGCTCATGTCGTTTGCACAGCAGAAACCTGTAACAGCGGATATTGCCGAAAATTTCATTGCGGTATGTTTTATAAGCTCATAGGCTCTTGTGCAGCGTATATGAGTAAGATATTCACGGGGGGACATTCCTGTTTCCGCTTTGAAAGCATGAGTAAGATAACCCACGCTTATAAAAAAATCCTGTGCTATCTCGTTTATCCTGATATTATCCGCATAGTTCTGCTCTATATACTCACGAATCCTGAAGGTAAGCTGCTTTGACGTGCTTTCGCTTTTCTTCTCTTTACGCGGTCTGAGTTCATCATATATAACTGAAATTATACCAAGAGCAGCACTGAGTTCTTCATAAATATTTGCGCCCTTTTCAAATATTTCAGTCATTCTGTCAAAGGAAGAAGCAAGAGAATTATTGCGGACGACTATGATTCCCTCACGGCTTATATCGGTGAGCATTGCGAACAGGTCGGGACGTACAAGCTGTTTTCTCAGTTCCCATGGGTTTATCATTGCAATATATCTGTGATACTCTCCATCTGAAACAAATCTTACCTTATGATGCTGACGGCTTTTTATCAACACGAGAGTGCGGGGGACAATATGGTGCACGCTTTCGTTTACCGTTACTTCAAGCTCGCCCTCCAGCACATACATAAGCTCACAGGAAGTGTGTTCATGACTTACTCCCGCAAGAGAACTTTCATAATAACCCGAATGTTCGATTATTGCCATTTCTCATCATTCCTTTCCTCAATACCTATTTTACCATACAGCAACGCATTGCGCAATAGTTTTACAGCAGATTTTATATAAAAATAAGCAGATTATTTATTGCTATAACAGCCGTAATTGCGTTAAAATAAGCATATAAAACAATTACGGGAGGCTCGCAATGAAAATCAGAAAATTTATATCATCCGCAGTAGTCCTGTCAATGCTTATGTGCTTTGCAGCAGGCTGTGCAGGAAATAACACCGATACGGAGGAAATAACAATGCAGGGTACGGAAAGCACAACACCAGTCACAACCGAGGCGGTTACCGAAAAGGAAATTCCGCTTGCCGCTGTTGATAATTCATACTACGCCGTTACCGTTGACGGCAGCACCGTAAATACAGACGAGGGCACAGTTTACAGAGGACTTGGTGTTGTCACGGGAAACAACTCCTCGCGCCTGCTTATGGACTACAAAACCGAAAATCCCGAAGCATACTGGGAAATTATGAACCTGCTATTCAAGCCTGATTACGGCGCAGGTCTCACCCATGTAAAAATAGAATTCGGCACTGACGTAAACTCTTCATCGGGCACTGAACCGTCAATAATGCGTTCGGCAGACGAAGAAGCCGATGTAACACGGGGCGCAGGTTTTATGTTTGCCGCTGACGCACTCAGCGTAAACCCCGATATAACCGTTGACCTCTTACGCTGGGGCGAACCTAAATGGGTTGCAGACGCTTTTGAAGAAAGCATCGAGGCAGGACATACCGCACGCTACAAATGGTACAAAGCGGCAATTGACAAAGCATATGACACATACGGTATCAAATTCACCCATATCAGTGCTGATGCAAACGAAGCTGACCAGATTGACACCGAATGGATAATTTATTTTGCAAACGCTCTTGAAAACGAAACTGATGAACGCTACGACTACGGCGAAATCAAAATTGTCGCTTCCGACGAGGTAGGCACTTGGAAAATTTCAAAGGCAATGATGGAAAACGAGGAACTGCGAAACGCAGTTGACGTTCTCGGGGAGCACTACAACACATGGGCTGATAAAAACGCAAAGACTCTGAACACCGAGTACGGCAAGGAAATCTGGTATACAGAGGGCGTTGCTTCTACAAATATAGCAAAGCTTGCCGTAAACAGCAACGGCAGCGGTATCAACGGCACAAACGGCGCACTCGATGTCTGCAACCGTATCATCAACGGCTACTACAACGGCAGAATGACAATGTACGAATATCAACCTGCGGTTGCGGCTTACTATTCGGGAGCAAAATATTTCCCCAAATCCCTTATTAATGCACAGAATCCCTGGAGCGGATACTATGAAGCCGACTGCGGTATCTGGACTTCCGCACACTTCACAATGTTTATGGAAAACGGCTGGAGATATATTGACAGCGCCTGCTACGGCGACGGCAAGGAATCGCACGCAATCACCGAAACCACAAACAATTACATGACCGTTACAGATACAGAAACAGGAGATTATTCAATCGTAATCTGCAATGACAGCGAGGAGCAGAGAAACTACACCTTTACTCTTGAAAATATGGCAAAGACTGACGCACCGATTTATATCTGGGAAACAAGAGGACCTGACGAGGGGCAGGCATATGACGCAAATTACTTTAAGAACATCGGTACTTATAAGCCTGCTGAAATTGACGGCAAGTACAGCTATTCCATAGAGGTAAAGCCTTACTCAATCGTAACAATCACAACCCTCGACAAAAACGCAGACACATCTGTTTATAACTGCTCCTATGAGGATATTCCTTTGGATATCAACTACTCAGATGACTTTGAATATTCCGACGAATTCCTTTCAGCAAGGGGCTATGCGCCCCTTTACACCACTGATTACGGCGGAGCCTTTGAAGTGGACGTAGTTGACGGAAATAAAGTCCTTGTGCAGAAAATAAATATGGAAAACAAGCCTGTTGACTGGCGTTTCAGAGGCACTCCCAATCCTATTACCTCTCTGGGTGACGACCGTTGGAGCAACTACTCGGCTGAAATTGATTTTAAGCTCGTTGACGACAGCGACAGAAACTATGTTTCCTTCGGCGTGCGTTATCTGCTGGCTGAACTGGATACAAATACTGCCGAAAACGGATACAGCCTGAAAATAGCCCCCGACGGTCAGTGGAATCTCAGAAAGAACAGCCGTTCCGTAGCTGACGGCACCGTTGACGGCTTTGACAGCACCGCATGGCATACAGTAAAAATCACTGCAGACGGTCAGAATATAAGCGCATATCTTGACGGAACAGAGCTTGTTTCATATTACGATGAAACCGCTTATGCCCATTCCGGAAGGATAATGATAGGCAGCAGCCTTTACAATAACCTTTTTGATAACCTTAAGGTTACTCCCGTAGACAATGTTCAGTCTACAATTACAAGAGTTGACGACCATGACGCTTCCGTTACATACACAGGTGACTGGTACAGGACAGTTCCCGACGGATATGTCAATTTCAACCGTACAATATCCCGTGCCGAAAGTGAGGGCGCTGAAATGAGCTTCAGCTTTACAGGCAGTCATTTTGCTGTAATCGGACAGTCCAATGCAGCAACTATCGAGGTATATGTTGACGATGAGCTTCTTGAAACAGCGGAGACCGTAAGAACACAGGCAAGACAGTGCAGCTACTCCACCGACGTGACAGAAGGCGCTCACACGGTAAAAATCAAGGTAATAAGCGGGATTTACACTATTGACGCAATTGAATATTAAACAGGAGAGATATTATGTTTGAAATCAAGGACAATTTCTATTTGAACAGCGAGCCGTTTAAGATTATTTCAGGTTCATTCCACTATTTCAGAACTGTCCCCGAGTACTGGCAGGACAGACTTGAAAAGCTCGTCAATATGGGCTGTAATACAGTAGAAACATATATCCCCTGGAATTTTCACGAACCGTATAAGGGAAAATTCCTGTGGAACGGTATGCACGACATATGCCGTTTTATTGAACTGGCGCAGGCTCTCGGGCTTTACATCATAATCCGTCCTTCTCCTTATATCTGTTCCGAGTGGGAATTCGGCGGACTGCCTGCATGGCTGCTTCAGGACAAGAATATGAAGCTGCGCTGCTGCTATGAGCCTTACTTAAAGGCGGTAAAGGAATATTACAGCGTGCTTGTCCCGAAGCTTGTACCCTATCAGATTGACAGAGGCGGAAAAATAATCCTGTTCCAGATTGAAAACGAGTACGGATATTACGGCAACGATACAGCATACCTTGATTTCCTCAGAGACACAATGATAGAATACGGAATAACCGTTCCCTTTGTGACATCGGATGGTCCATGGAGCGAACCCATTTTCAAATCAGGTAT
Organism: uncultured Ruminiclostridium sp.; assembly: GCA_964527695.1. Classification (GTDB taxonomy): domain Bacteria; phylum Bacillota; class Clostridia; order Oscillospirales; family Ruminococcaceae; genus Ruminiclostridium_E. The sequence continues at coordinate 19,805 of CAZGRB010000007.1, read as the reverse complement.
GGTTGACGGTGCATTGCCCACAGGCAATTTCGGCTCGGCGGCTGAATGGCAGTTCGGTCAGATGAAGCAGTTTATGGGCGATGATAAACCTCTTATGTGCATGGAATTCTGGAACGGCTGGTTTGACGCATGGGGCGATGAAGAGCACCACACAACCGCACCCGAAAAGGCAGGCACTGAGCTTGACGAACTTTTAAAGCGAGGCAGCGTTAATTTCTATATGTTCGAGGGCGGTACGAATTTCGGATTTATGGCAGGCAGAAACGGCGGCAGCAGAACATCAGACGTCACCTCATACGATTATGACGCGCCCCTTACCGAGGACGGTCAGATTACACCTAAATATAAACTTTTCAGAGAGATAATTTCAAAATATACGCCTGTGCGTGAAATACCGCTGACAGCTGAAATAAACCGCAAAGCTTACGGAAAAATCATCTGTTCGGGAAAAACGGATCTGTTCAGCGCACTTAATAAAATCAGCATTCCCGTAAAATCAAATTATCCTCTTACAATGGAAGAAATCGGGCAGAATTACGGATATATTCTTTACCGCACGAATATAAAGAATAACGAAACCCTGAAGGAAATCCGTGTAGAAAATGCGGCGGACAGAATCCAGTGCTATCACAACAATGAATTTATCCATACATTCTTTGCAGAAAATTTATGCAAAAAAGCTGAAGCAGCTGAAAGAAGCTCAGGCGGCACACTTGACCTGCTGTGCGAAAACATCGGAAGAGAAAATTTCGGAACAGGTCTCGAAAACCAGCGGAAAGGCATTGCAGGCGGCGTCAAAATCAACGACCATAGACAGTTCGGGTATGAAATATACCCCTTGCCACTTGATGAAAAGCAGATTGCGGAAATTGATTTTAACAGCGGTTATACCGAAAACACACCTGCCTTTTACAGATTCGATTTTAAAACAGACGAACCCTGTGATACATTTCTTGACACCAACGGTTTTGGCAAGGGCTGTGCATTTATAAACGGCTTTAATCTCGGACGCTTCTGGGAAATCGGGCCTCAGAAAAGACTTTATATTCCTGCTCCGCTGCTGAAAAAAGGAAAAAACACACTTGTGATTTTTGAGACAGAGGGAAAAACTTCAGACAGCATTGAATTATGCAAAGAAACCGACCTTGGATAAAATGAGAATACCGTGCTGAAATTAAAATCAGCACGGTATTTTTAAGTCAATACTTTCTGAACTGCGTAGGGGTTATTCCTTCATATCTTCTGAACAGCTTGCAAAAATAGCTGCTTGTGCAGAATCCTGTCTGCTCCACTATTTCATCTATTGACATTTTTGTCCCTGTAAGCAGTTCCTTTGCCGCCTGAATCCTCCTTTTGGCAATGTACTCCATAGGTCTTGCATCAAGGGTGCTGCGGAACAATCTGCAGAGATACTGTTTTGAAACGCCCGATACCTGACACAGCTGTTCCATTGTTATAGACTCACGGTAATTGTTGTCAATGTAGTCAACGCATTTTATAACGGCACGGTTTGTTTCGCTGTGTGTTCCTGTTGAATTTTTACAGCGCTCCAGCTCTACAAGAAAACTGTAAAGATAGCCCGACGCTCTCAGGTTCCCGTGCACCTTGTCGCTCATCAGTGCCTCGTGCATATTTCCAAAGAAATGGTCAAGCAGCTTTGTGCTGTTGAGCGAAAACACACGGGGCTTGTCAAAGCCCATCTCCGAAAGCATACGCTCACAGCCGTAGCCGTCAGGAACTATCCAGTGATTATCCCATACATCTTCCGCAGGGTAATATTCATGGGGATATGAAGCAGGAATGAAAAAACCCGTTCCTGCTTTAATTTCTGTCTTTATATTGTCATAGCAAAGCATTCCGCTGCCCTTTGTACAGTAGAATATCTGCGGAAAATTATATTCATTCCCTCTTCTTACATAAGGCTGACAGTCGTGCATGCCAAGGCTTACAAGATATATGGGAAGTCTGTTTTCTGAACCGATTATAGGGTAATGATAAAAAAACATAGCTTTTATCTCCATAAAAAATTTAAGGTTAATATTGTTATATTATAATAATATCATCTATTGCTTTTATTGTCAATTATATGTATAATATCAATAATATTTACGCACCGCAAAAATGCAGTTTGGCAGATTAATAAGCTTATACAAAAGTTTTGCTTACTTTGTCAGAAGTCCCTCATCGCACCCACGTACGTCGAGGGACTTTTTCCTCTTCTGCGTGTGCATCTCGCAGGCTGTCAGATTCACAAAAGTCGGAAATCACCCAAAGGAGCTTTTGTACTTATTTGTTATTAATTTTAAAAAATTGTGCGGCATTCCTGACTTTCTATGTTGACAAACACATATATGCGCGCTATAATAAAACAAGCGTAGGGAGTTTTGTTCTCAACGGGGGACAAAATATGATATTGATTTTACAGAGTGAGATGTAAAATGAACGATCATATAAAATCTTACTCTGGTTTTCTATTGCATAACTGTCCTTTAACTATATCATTACTATTTCAGGAGATATGAACATTATGAAACTGGACGGATTCGGATTATTTGTAAACGATATGGCGGCAATGATACGCTTTTATCGCGATGTGCTGGGCTTTGAAATCAAGGAAGGCGAGGATACATCAAACGTGTACCTTATAAAAGACGGCACGCTGTTCTTGCTTTACGGCAGAAATGATTTTGAAAAGATGACAAGCCGTAAGTACGAATATATCAAGGGCTTAAACGGTCATTTTGAAATTGCCCTTTATGTTGATACCTTTGAAGAGGTTGACAAGGCTTATGCCGATGCAATCTCAAAGGGCGCTGTTTCAGTGCTTGAACCCGAAGATGAGCCGTGGGGACAGCGCACCTGCTATATAGCTGACCCTGAAGGAAATCTTATTGAAATAGGCTCATTCAACAAACCGTTTGAACGATAACAAAAAGCTGCGGATAACCGTCGGTTATCCGCAGCATATTTTTACATGGTTGATTTTCTTATGAGCATCTGGAAATCCAGTATTATATCCATGGATGTGTCGCCCTCCACGGTTCGCATCAGCGCACACGCAGCGGCTGCGCCGAGCTCACCCGCATCGAAGATAAGGGATGTAACGGACGGGATATAATTATCAAGATATATACTGTCATAAAAGGAAGCAACCCTTATATCATCGGGAATGTTTTTTGAAAGATTATTCAGCTCCGCAAGAAGCTTCATACAAATCATATCGTCGCCGCAGATTATACATCTGGGATTGTGATTAAGCAGAGAAGAAACCGCCTTGCTGAACTGGAGCGTGGTTTCAATGCCCGTATAGACCATATCCGGCGAAGGCTTTGCTCCGAAAACAGCAAATGCACTTTCAAATCCCGCATATCTGCTTTTGTTCACCGTATGATTCATATTTCCCATAAGCAGCCCAACCTTTTCGTGAGGGTTCGACATAAGGAGATAGGAAGTGAGTTCACGGCAGCCGTCCTTATGGTTGCTGTCAACGGTTATCGTTCCATCCATCATACTTCTGCCCACAACTATAAAGGGCATTCCGCTTTCACAGAGTAGCTTTTCCATACTGTTATCGGCGAGAGGACGTGTAATTATAACACCGTCAACCTTTCTGTTTTCAACAACACGTATAAGCTGGGAAAGGTCATTTTTATCCGTACCGATAATTACAGCGTCATAGTTTTTTTCCGCACACTCTCTTACTATACCTGTGATACAGGTCTGGAAGAAGGGCGCTTCGGCGTCATTGCTATCCATGGGGATAACAACTCCGATATTGTAGGTGCGGCTTTCGGAAAGACTTTTTGCAATAATATTCGGTCTGTAATTAAGCTCCTTGATACATTCAAGCACACGCTCTCTTGTTTCGGCGCTTATTCTTCCTTTTCCCGAAATTGCACGGGATACGGTAGATTTTGACAGACCGAGAGCTGCCGCCACATCTTCAAGCTGTGTTTTTTTCATCTGTGGAGTAGAGGTAGGAGTTTTCATAATCAGTTTTTCTTGTTCTTTCTTTTCTTTTCCTTAGGCTCGTCAATTATAGTCTGCTCTGTTTTCTGAGGCACGGGAACAGCATTTTCAACAGCAATATTCCTTCCGTCATCAATGCTGAAAAGATTGATAGTACGTTCTCTGATAGTGAAGGAAAGAGATTTGCGCTTTAAGAGCGCTACCTGTTCCTCGTCGCTCATATCGGCAATCTGAACACGGAGGATAACTTTCTTTCCGTCGCTGCATACAGCGTGAATGTGGATTTCACTGCCCATCATTTCCGTAACCTTTATTTCAGCGCTGATCGAATCGGGCTCACCGTCCTTGCTGATAATAAGGTTTTCAGGACGAACGCCGAGAGTAACCTTTTCGGGAACACTTTCCTTTTTGCCGAGAACATCACCGATATATCCCGGAACTGCTATTTCTGCGCCTTCAACAACGGCAAAATATTTTCCGTCCTTCTTTTTAAGCTCTGCGTCAAAGAAATTCATCTGCGGAGTGCCGATAAAGCCTGCGACGAAAATATTAGCAGGGTGATTGAACAATTCCTGAGGTGTACCTACCTGCATTACATAACCGTCCTTCATAATTACAATACGGTCGCCTAGGGTCATAGCCTCGGTCTGGTCGTGGGTTACATAAACGAAGGTTGTCTGGATTTTTTCACGGAGCATGATAATTTCAGCTCTCATCTGATTACGGAGCTTTGCGTCAAGGTTGGAAAGAGGTTCGTCCATAAGGAAAACCTTTGGTACACGGACAATTGCTCTTCCGATTGCAACACGCTGACGCTGACCGCCTGAAAGCTGCTTAGGCTTGCGTCCGAGAAGCTCGGTTATACCGAGGATTTCAGCTGCGTGGCACACCTTTTCATGCACCTCGTCGTTGGGAACCTTACGCAGTCTTAAACCGAATGCGATATTTTCATATACGCTCATATGAGGATAAAGGGCATAGTTCTGGAAAACCATGGCAATATCCCTGTCCTTGGGCTCCATGTCGTTTACCACATTTTCACCGATAGTGATTTCACCGTCGGAAATATCCTCAAGACCCGCAATCATACGGAGAGTTGTAGACTTGCCGCAGCCCGAAGGACCTACAAGTACGATAAATTCCTTATCCTTTATATCAAGATTGAAGTCATGAACAGCGACAAAACCGTTGTCGTACTGCTTCTTGACGTTTCTTAAGCTTACTTCAGCCATAATAAAACCATTCCTTTCCGATTATTAACCCTTAACGGCACCGCCTGTAACACCTTCAACGTAGTATTTCTGCAATGCCATGAACAACGCTGTTACAGGAAGCGATACAAATAATCCGCCTGCGCAGAAAACAGTGAAATAGCTGTTGATATGCTCCTTGTCCAGCCATTTGTAAAGACCCACCGCAACGTTGTACGCTTCCTCATGTCCGAAGGAGATAAGCGAAGCATACATGAAGTCGCCCCAGGGAGCAATGAATGCCATCATAATTGTATAGATAATGATAGGCTTTGCCATAGGCATGATAATTCTGAAGAATACACGGCTTCTTGAAGCGCCGTCAATTCTTGCCGCTTCGTCGAGGGATTTCGGGATTGTATCAAAGAAGCCCTTTGCAATATAGTAGCCCATACCCGAGCTTGCCGCATAGATAAGAATAAGTCCGGGAACGGAGTTTTCGCTTGTAAGACCGAAAAGCTTTAAAATAAAGTATGTGGCAATCATGGATAAGAATCCCGGGAACATTCCCAGTACCAGCATAATATTCATCAGCAGCTTTCTGCCCTTGAAGCGCATTCTTGAAAGCGCATATGCCACACTCAGCACGATAACCGTCTGAAGCACAGCGTTGGCAAGCGCAATTATAAGCGTGTTCATGTACCATTTGAGGAAGTTCGTCTTGGTGAACAGAAACTCAAAGTTCCTAAGCGACCATTCCTTGGGAATTATGTAGGTTACCATTGAGGTAGATTCTCCACGGAATGCCTGAAAAATCAGGTATACGAAAGGAATAAGCCAGATAATGCACAGTGCAGTAAGAAATATATAGATAAGCGTGCGTATAAGGCGTTCCTTTCCCGATTTACTTGTATATTTACTCATTACTGGAAATCCTCCTCATTCTTCATTGCGGGAGACAGGTTGTAGACAATAAGTGAAATTACGGCAACAACCACGAATACAAGGATACCCACAACCGCCGCCAGCTTATAGTCGTTATTGGTGACGGTCATTGTATACAGCCATGTAATCAGCAGGTCGGTGCTGCCTGCACCGCCCTCATATGCCATAGTCTTGGGCTTTCCTGCGGTGAGAAGATAAATAACGTTGAAGTTATTGATATTTGCAGTGAAGCTTGTAAGCAGGTAGGGGCCTGTTACAAACAGCATATAGGGAAGCGTAATCTTTGTGAACTGCTTGATGCCCGATGCACCGTCAATTCTTGCGCTTTCATAAAGGTCTGCGGGAATATTCATAAGTACGCCCGTTGTGATAAGCATAAGATACGGGATACCTACCCACAGATTTATGACAAGCACCATTATTTTTGCAAGGTCAGGTGTTGACAGCCAGCCTATTCGTTCGGTTATCCAGCCCAGCTGCAGAAGCACATTGTTTACAATACCCTCGTCGGCAAACATCTTTGATACCAGCAGCAGTGAAACGAACTGAGGTACAGCAATTGTCATTACGAGAATTGTACGGAAAAACTTCTTGAATTTTATGCCCTTACGGTTGATACAGATTGCCACAAACATTCCGAGGAAATAGTTTGAGAAGGTTGCAACCAGCGCCCAGATAAGAGTCCATATAAGAATTTCACGGAAGGTATATGCGAATTTTCCCGAACCTGAAATATCAGTTGAAAGCATGGTACGGAAGTTTTCAAGCCCTACCCAGTCAAAGAGATTTTCGGGTGGCAGATGAGAGTAGTCGTAGTTGGTAAAGGCAATTAAAATCATGAAGAAAATCGGAATAACCGTAAATACCACGATACCCAGAAGCGGAACAGCAAGGAGAGTCTTGTAATACTGCTCATCAGCAAGGGATTTGATGTCGTCCTTGAAAGCCTTTGGGCGCACGCCCTTTTCAATAAGCTTCTGCGCAAGTCCGTTCTGCTTTACATTTATCACCCATGTGTAGATAAAGCCGATTATGAAGAAAATCGTAAGCACACCGTAAAGCAGGATTTTAAGGCTGTTATCCTTATATGTAATTATTTCAAGTCCGTATTCGTTCAGCGTTTTTTCAACAGCTACCTCGCCCAGCGAACCCATGCCTGCAAGATAATCGAAACCGAAACAAACCATAAAGATGACGAAGATTATTTCCATAAGGAGAAAAATAATACCTCGTCCGATCTGATGACGGAAAAGCTGACCAAAACCCATTACAAAGAACGACATACGGGTTTTCCAGTCACCATCCTTGAAAATCCCGCCTATTTCCTTAAAGAAACTTCCTATTGCGCACAGAAATTTCCAGATTCCCTGCGGTATTTTCTTAAGTGCGCCAAGCACCTTTCCCGGGAGATTCGCAAAGAACATACAGAAATCATATCCGAATTTCTTTACAGGCGAAAGTCCCAGATATTCGAGTTCGGGCAGTTTTTTCATAACAAACCGTTCCTTTCCTTATTTTCGGCAGTATCCGCCGTTGCAGAAGCGTACAGATTCTGTGCGCTTCTGAAGCAACAGATATGCGGCGGACGGACACTGCCGCCCGCCGCAAGCTGTTATTCAGAGAAATTATGAAGAAATAAAAGTTTTAAATTTACTTAGCTTCCTTGATACCGCTTTCGAGGTCTGCAAGTGCTGCAAGAAGGTCAGCGTCGGATGCGGAATCGTACTTGCCGCTGTTGATGTCTGTACCGAAAGCTTCTGTTAATGTCCAGTAAGCGTTAGGATACTGACCCTGACCGGGGCAATACTGGAGCTGGTCAGCAAGAGCTGCTAAAGCTGCGTTGGACTGTACTGCGTCGGAAGCCTGTACTGTAAGGTTGGAGGGACCCCAGCCGTTTGCTTCAAAACGTGCTGTCTGCATTTCTTCGCCTGTAAGGTAATCAGCAACCATGTGGCAGAATGTGAGCTTGTCGGAGTCTGTCTGGGGCTTAACGCCTACGAGCTTGAAGCCGCCGAAGCCGCTCATCTGGTAGGATGTGCCGTCAACTGTGAATGTAGGAAGCTTAGCTGCGCCGAAGTTGTCGCCGAGAAGTTCGGAAACTGTTGCGCTGTCCCATGTACCGGAAACGATAGCACCTGCTGTACCGCCGTTGGGGTCAAATAATGCTGCATCGGAACCTGTGGACTGGGAGAAGTTGGAGTGAGAAGCCATAGCTATCATAGCCTTGAGGGCTGCAAGACCCTTGTCGCTGTTGTAGTCGCATACAGCGCCTGTAACATTGCCATCTGTATCATATTCGTAGTAGCAATCTGCACCTGTAGCAAAGAAGAATGCAACGTTGTACCAACCGGACTGGATATCCATATACATATTCTTGCCTGCTGCTGCACACTGGTCAAGGATACCTTCAAGTGTGGAGGGGTCTGTAACTACAGACTTGTCATAATAGAGGAAGAAGCCGTTGTCGGAGGTTTCGGGATAAGCATAAACCTTGCCGTCAAGTGTAGCTGCGCCTACAGAGCCTGCGTCGTTGTTGCTCTTGATGTTTGTTTCAAATGTGCCGCCGGGAGCAGAAAGTGCACCTGCTGCAACAAGTCTTGCAAGCTGGTCCTGTGCAAAGCCGTAAACGTCTGCACCTGCTTCAACGTCTGTAAGCATCTGTGTAGCTGCTTCGCCTTCGCCCATAGCGGAAACTGTGATTGTGTACTTGCTGCTGTAATCTGCCTGAGAAGCGAGCCATGCGTCAAGCTTTTCCTGTGTAATGGTTGTGATTTCCTCGGGAGCCCATACAGTAATGTTCTGTACTTCGCCGGAGGAAGATGAGCCTGCAGAGCCGCTGTCTGCGGAAGAACCGCCGTCAGATGTGCTTGAGCAGCCAGCCATGCTTGCTGCCATTGCTAATGCAAGTGCCGATGAGAGAAACTTTTTTGTGTTCATAGTGGTGTAACCTCCTAAAAAAATTACAATGTTAATTTTCAGACCTTATGTCTGAATTCATATATGGCGGGGTTTGCTTTTCCGCCGTAATCAAACAGGCATTGATTTGCCCATTCATTACCGATACCTTTATCCTCTTCACCGATATCCTTCAGTGCAGAGTATGTAGCCCATGTGGACTCTTTAAGAGGAAGCCAGCCGGGCTCCCAGTAATAAATTCCCTTACAGCGTCCGTCCTTTACCTCTGCCGCAGTTTCTATAAGGTCATGTATGAACTGCGCCTGCCCTTCCTTTGTAAAGGGATATACGGGCTTACTGCCGTCCTCAAGGGTAAAATCCTCATCAATCATAAGCTTTTTGCACTCAGGATTGTGATGTACCGTTGTAAAGGGATATGCGGTTTCAACAATCATTATGTCCTTGTCATACCGTGAAATCATATCGTCGAAATTTGCCTTCATTCCCTGAAGCGAGCCGTGCCATAAGGGATAATATGAAGCACCGATGATATCAAAATCCAGACCTCGGCTTGTCATATTATCAAACCACTCACGCCACAGGTCGTTCTTTCCGCTTTGTTCAAGGTGAATGATTATCCTTGCGTCGGTACACTCCCTTACTGCCCTTGTTCCCGCCTTTACTAAAGCGGCGAGCATATCAAAGCTTTCCGACATTGCTTCGGGAGAGCTTCTGTCAAGCTTTCCCATATCCCACAGCATACCGTTGGTGATTTCGTTTCCGACCTGTATGTATTCGGGAGAAACTCCTTCATTTATGAAGCGTGTTACCGTTTCCTTTGTGAAGCTGTAAATCGCTTCGCACATTTCGTCAGGCGTCTTGTTTTTCCATGCCTTGGGTATTCCCTGTCTTGCAGGGTCGCACCAGAAATCGCTGTAGTGAAAATCCAGCATAAAGCTCATTCCCAGTGCTTTTATACGCTTTGCGGTGCGGATTGTTTTTTCAATGTCGCAGGTACCGCCGCCGTATTCTGTGCCGTCGGCACTGTAAGGGTTGTTCCAGAATCTCAGTCTTACAGAGCTTATGCCGTTTTCCGCAAGGAATTTATCCAGCACAATCTCTTTCCCGTTGTCATAGAACCTTCCCCCCTGCTTTTCGGTATCCTCAAGAGTGGAGATATCTGCGCCGAAAATCATATCAGTCGTCATAATCGTCAACGGTTATGCGCTTCATCATATCCCTGTACCTGAAGCGTGCCATTTCGTTCTTTTCAAGAACGTCTTTTTCGTCGCCGTGGTAACAGCAGCGTATGCAGTAGTATTCCTTCTTGTCCTTGTCATAGAACATATCTATGTCAATGTCACGCATGAAGCAGGACGGACATCTGAAGTTCAGCTTTCCTTTTGCAGACTGAGCCATGATGTAAGCACCTCTCCTTTCCCTAAGGATTTCTTTACGCCCAGGGTAAACATGGGCGAGAATGCGTAGCCTTCTGTAATATAACCGTCAGCTTCTTCAAGAGAACCGAAGGAAACCTTCGTTTCAATGGGAGGGATAACTGCTGTAAGCGCCCTTACACCTGTCACCTCTTCGGTGCGGTTCTTATATGCGTAGCTTATGCTCTTTACACCCTCATTGCCCTCTGCTGCGAGTACGATTTCCGACATATCCTCGGGATATTCGGTTGTACCGTAGCAGGCAGTGATGTATTCATGAATATCAAGCTTTTCATTTTCATCGGAAATTTCAAGAATTTCACGGCGGTAGTCAATGCGGGAGCTTCCTTCTTCAAAGGTGATTATCGTCTGAATTTTTGCGGAAAGCCCGTCAAATTCAATATCAACAGGGTCAAGAGTAAGGATACGCTTGTTATCCTCCTTGCTGAAATGAGCCTTTGTTCTGCACAGGCACATATCGGTTTCCTGTCCCTTCCATGAAATCTTGCAGCTTCGGATTGTTCCCTCTCCTGCATAGTGTGTGAAATATCCCGCACGATAATTCATCTGGATAAGGAACGGATAGGACACATCCTGAACACGCTTTGTGCCGATACCGAATTTCCAGTCAAGCTTTGACACATAGGGTCTCAAATCAAAGAGCGCACCGCCCTGATTCATGTCGATACCTGCTCTCATATAAGGGTCGCAGTACCAGAATACCTGTTTATTGCTTCCGTAGAGGATATCCTTCCAAAGCGCACATTCAGGCTGTTCATAGGTCTTGTTTTCACGGTAGAAGTGCGCAAACTCCTCCATTGTCATATCTATGAGCTTACCCTCTTTTTTAAGCTTGCCGTAGTAGCCGAGACCATCTTCGTAGCTCTTTGCAAGAAGCTCATAGGGAGATTCCCAGCGTCCCAGCTTATTGAGCCAGCCGGGGCCTACAAACATCATATTGTATGCAATACCGTCATTGTATTTTGCAAGATGACGGTACTGGTCAACCAGATTGAAAAGATAAGGATATTCACCATCACGGTAAATCATGCCGCGGAGTACATTCTGCGGGTGGGTGCCGAAGTTTGAACCGTTGCCGTCATAGCAGGCAAGCAGGTCACGGGACAGGTGAGGAATTGCTACAATACCGCTGTCCTCGTCTTCATTTGCGGCAGGTGCGTGGGTGTTCTGCTTTGAAGGAATCCACGGCGCCCAGGGGCCGCCGTCCATAAGAGTGTACCAGCTGTTGTTGCAGGTGTGGTATGCCTTGGGTCCTTCCTCCCAGCAGGTTGCAACTGCACAGACAACCTCGGGATATTTTTCCTTTATATAATTTGTAAGCTCTGCGTCCATATAATATGAACCTGTGGAGTGGGGGTAGAAACCGAAGCATTCGTAGAACTTACCGAAAACATCATCAACTATCGCTTTCTTATCCTCGCTTGAGAACATCCAGATACAGAAATCCTTGGTCTTGTACTTGTCACGGAATTCCTTGCAGGGAAGTCCAAGGAGCGAAAGTCCGATTTCATCGCCGTATTTTTCGTGATGCTCCTTTGCAAGTCTGCAGGCTTCTTCCGAAAAGAGAGAAGCATAGGTCATTTCAATTGTGGTTTTAAGCCCGTTCCTGTGCGCAACGTCCTGCTGGAAAATGAATATATCCAGTGACTCATCACGAAGCTCCGAACGTGAGATATCTTCCTTCTTACCCTGTCCCGTAACCTTTTCCGCATATTCGGGTGCAAGCTCGGGGCGGTGGATAAGATTAAGTATGAATTTTTCTTCCATTGTGCCGTTCCTTTCTTATTATTTAACAGGATTCAGAAGGAAATCATCAATTGTTCCCCAGGACTGAGCGCCTGCTTCAACGTGAATACCGATTGTGACATCGGCATTTTCGGGAATATCGATTTCCACGGTCTTTGCGGTACTCCAAACGTTCCATTCGGAGATTTCCGCTGCTGCCGTATATTCGGTTCCGTTTACATTACAGTAAACGTAGATATTCTGTGAGGTATCGCTTCCGCTGAAACCGCCCTGAACCGAAGCGGCAAGGGTGTATTTTCCTGCGGAAAGCCCTTCAATCTTCTGATAAGCGTTGAACAGTGTTCCTGTTTCGCCCCAGAAATGGAGGGAATATTCGCCCGTAACAGCGTCAAGCGTCTTCTGCTGGTAATCAATCTGAGTTGTCTTTTCGTCAACATTTTCAATTACCCACATTGAACGGTCGTTATCTTCAAAGCTGTAATTATCACAGTAGTTTGCTTCTACCATTGAAATGCGGCATACCGTTTCCATTCCGTCGGCAACGCCCTTTACCGTATACACAGCAGGCTCGCCGTTTGTCATAGCTTCAAAATCCGCCTGTTCCCATTCCACTGCAATTTCCTGCTCGCTGCCGTCTGTGTAGACAGCGGAAACCGTATCGGGAAGAACTATCTGTTCGCCCAGCCTTATAATAAGGTCTGTATCACGGATTGCGTCGGGCACTGCTTCAACAATGTTACCTGTGCGGACGAGAGCAAAGGTCTTGAGGGATTCAAGAGGTCTGCCTTCCGAATCGAACATCGCCTGATTGTCCCACGCTGAACCGCCGTAGTAAATTCCTGCGTCATCGGGGTCATAATCAGCCGAATAGCTGGACGCCCAGCCTGAACCGTACTGCTCCCAGAGAGCGTTGCGCTCTTCCCAGCTTTCGCCCGGAACAGGAATCCATGCAGGCTCCCAGTAAAATACGCCTATTCCGCTTTCGCCCACATCTGCCACAGCCTTTATTACGTCTGCAACGGCTCTTGACTGTCCCTGTACTGTAATGGGATATTTCTTTTCGTAATTTATAACATCGCCGATGGTATTTCCGTGTTCGTCACCGTCAGCAAGCGTATATGCGTAGGAGGTTTCCGCAACCATTACCTTTTTGCCGTAGGTTTCGGAAATGGTACTCAGCACAGAGGTGAGATTCTCCGTTGTGCCGTGCCAGTAAGGGTAATATGATGAAGCGAATACATCGTAATCCAGCTTGTAATAATCCAGCTTGGATGCGTAGTTCAGCATATTGTCGGTTGATTCGGGGTTGGTGAAATGAACTGCAACCATAGCTTTGGGGAGTGTTTCACGCACCGCCCTTGAGCCTGCCTCCATAAGATAGTAGATATTCATCCATATCTTTTCGCCGCACATCTTACCGTTGGTTTCGTTTCCTATCTGCACCATTCCCACATCTGCGCCTGCTTTTTTCAGCTTTTCAAGGCTGTCGCAGGTGTATTGATAAAGTGCCTGGGATTTTTCTTCAATAGTCATGCTTTCCCATGCCTTGGGCGCTTCCTGCTTGGAGGGGTCAGCCCAGAAGTCGGAATAATGGAAATCCACGAGCAGCTTAAGTCCTGCCTTTGCAGCTCTTTTTCCTATTTCACAGGCGGTATCAATATCACAGTTGCCGCCGCCGTATCCGTTACCGTCAGAATCCTTCGGGTCATTCCAGACACGGACTCTTATGTAATTGACGCCTGAAGCACGGAGGATTTCAAATATGTCTCCTTCGTTTCCGTCATAATCGTAGAATTTAACTCCCGAATTTTCAAGAGAAACAACTGTGGAAATGTCGCAGCCCATTATAAAATCATCGGAAAGATTTTCGATTTTATCAACATAAAGAGTTTCGCTGGACTGCTTAACGGGAGCGGCTGACGAGCACGAACCCGTAATTATAACAGCTGCGGCAAGAGAAGCAGCCGCTATGCTTTTCAGCAGTTTTTTCATATAAAGCTACCGCCTTTTCGTTTTATTTGCACATTTCCGCCCCGATTTGCGCAATCGGTTGCTCTTTACATATAAGATACCACATATAACAACTTGTGTCAATCGGCATATTTTAATAACTTGTAATAAAACTTTTGTGCAATTTCAACAACTTTGCTCGGACATTGCGCAAAAACGCCTCTCCGGATTTTTTTGTTGCTTCTTTGCGAAACCAGCCTTAAAACGGCTGTATAAAAGGGTTTTCTGTCGCAACGCGTGTAGAGCAAACGATTGCTCATATTGTGAAATGGTGCATATTTTTCAACATAAGTCTGTTATAAAACTATTGACTAATACCAAAAAATTGTATATAATTATATTTGATTACAAACGGAATATACAAATCCGTAAAAAGGACGTGTTTATTATGAACAAGATAATGGTTCTCAAAAATTTCAAGGTAAGGAATAAGCTGCTCGTATCCTTCGGTGCAATACTTATTATGATTGCGCTGATTCTTTGCGCCGTACTTATTTCCGTCACAACAATCAATCGGAATATCACTGATTTCCATGACCGTGCATTTACGGGAGTTCAGCTTGCCGACGAGCTCGACCTGATGATTAACGTTGCAGCCCGTGACACACTTTACGCTGCCAACGACCCCAATACGATGAGCTCCGTATCGAAGGTAAGCAGTGCAAAGGCCACACTTCAGGAGATGCTCGCTGTAATCAACGAACTCAGGGAAATCTATACGGGCGACGAAGAAGCACTTGACGAGCTAACAGCTGATGTCAAGCAGTTAAGCGGTCTCCTCGACGCCAATATTGATATTATCACAGGCACCGACACTACTGCATCCTTTGAATTCTATGAAGAAAAAATCCTTCCTATCAGAGAATGCGTCTCTGAGACTGCGGAACAGATTGTAGCTTATGAAGAATCTGTTGCAGATGAACTTTATGACAACACAAAATCAAATTCCAACGCCACAATCATCGCCGTTATTATTTTAAGTATTCTGGCAATCATTAACGGCGCATTCTTCTCAGTATACATTACAAGACAGCTGTCAGGCGGCATAAAGGATGTTCACCTTGCTGCCGAAGAAATGGCAAAGGGCAACTTTGACGTTGATATTGAATACGAATCAAAGGACGAACTCGGTGAAATGGGTAATGCCATTGAAGGCCTTGCCGAAAACACAAAGGCAGTAATTACCGATTTAGGCGTAATCCTTGACGAAATTTCCCACGGTAATCTTACCGTAAAAACAAGCAAGCCTCAGCTTTACATAGGAATTTTCGGCGATATCCTCGCTTCAGTAAACAAGCTCACCGAAACTCTTAACGGCACAATGCTCCACATCGACAGTGCCGCTGAACAGGTTGCTTCAGGCGCAGGACAGGTTTCCTCGGGTGCGCAGGCGCTTTCTCAGGGGGCTACCGAGCAGGCTTCTTCCATTGAAGAGCTCTCCGCTACAATCAGCGTAATTTCAGAAATGATTAACGCAACCGCCGTTGACGCCGACAATGCCAACGAAAAGACTCAGCTTGCAGGAACCCAGCTTGCGGGCGCAAACGAAAAGATGGATCAGCTTGTTTCAGCTATGAACGAGATAAAGACATCTTCCGCAAAAATTCAGGAAATCATCAAGGCAATTGAAGATATAGCATTCCAGACAAATATTCTCGCTCTCAATGCAGCGGTAGAAGCCGCAAGAGCAGGCGACGCAGGCAAGGGCTTTGCAGTTGTTGCCGATGAAGTAAGAAACCTCGCCGAAAAGAGCGCTGAAGCAGCGCAGAATACACAGGTGCTTATCACCAATACCACACAGGCAGTAGCCAAGGGAAGCACTCTTGTTGCAGAGGTTGCAGGCGGTATGGATACCGCTTCGGAATCCGCTGCAATGGTTGCTGAAATTAACGCCAAGATAAGCTACGCCGCTAAGGAGGCTGCAAATTCCGTGGCTCAGATTACCATGGGAATCGAACAGATAACCTCTGTTATCCAGAACAACTCCGCAACCTCGGAGCAGTCCGCTGCCGCTTCTGAACAGCTTTCGGGACAGGCTTCAATTCTCAAGAATATGATTGACGAATTCAGACTTACAGACGAAAGCTGATAAAAACGAAAACGGATATTTATTGTTGAATTACTCATAAAGGTTTTGCCCCCGCTGTCATAATCACGGCGGGGGCAGCTGTTTATCAGGTCAGATAATGAAATTCACAGTCAAAAATAAACCGCCTTCGAGAGGCACACGCAGACGAGAAAAAAGACCCGATAAGCGTACGAGGGTACGTTGAGGGTCTTTTGACGAAGTAAGAAAAAATGCTTTTGCCAAGCCGTTTATGCGGCTTGGCAAAACTTTTGTATAAGCTTTTTAATTTTCGCACTGCAAAAATCTGATAAACTGCATTTTTTCGGTGCGTAGGTTTATCGACAGGCTGACCGCCGCTGATAAAATCAGCGGCGGTAAATCATTCGCTTTGCAATATATTTTCCTGCCTTGTATCCTCGGGCCTCTGTGCTTGTTTCTCCTGCCTGAACAGTCTGAAATAAAACCGCATATACATAACCAGCGAAACAATCATCATACAGCCGCAGGCAATAATCATAACGTTTGCGGCAGCTGACGGAACGTCAGGGAAAAATATAAGTACAGTCATTACCGTATAAAGCAGAACGGTATTTGCCTTACCGTACCATTTTGCGCTGTTTACGCAGTCGTTTTTCTTTATGGCAATCAATCCGCAGATGCTCATAATTATTTCTTTGACAGCGAAAACCGCAATGATTCCGTACATCAGCTTATATTTCACTGTCAGGCAGATAATAACTGCCGCCTGAGTAAGCTTATCGGCAATGGGATCGACAATTTTTCCGAAATCCGAAACCATATTGAAGCGGCGTGCAATGAATCCGTCTGCAATATCGGTAATTCCCGACAAAATAATAACTGCCGCCGCTGTGCCATACTCGTGTCTTACACAGTACAGCCATATAATAAGCGGTATAAGTACAAGTCTTACAAGAGTAAGCAGATTGGGAATTGTGAGTATCTGTTCCTTTTTGAATATTCTGTGCATTTTACCACCCTGCCTTTTATTATCCCATATTATTATCGCAAATAAATGTAAACCGAAAATAAACTGGAAAAAATTGTTTATTTTCGGTTTAGAAAGCTGCCTTACAATAAATCAGAAAATAAATCAAAAGGAGCACAATATGGACCTTTTTCTTATACTCGCTTCCCTGTTTTTTATAGGTTCGCTTGCAGGCTGGGTGCTGGAGCTGTTCTTCAGACGTTTCTTCGATAAAGCAAATCCCGAAAGAAAGTGGGTAAACCCCGGATTCTGCACAGGACCTTATCTGCCGATTTACGGCTGCGGACTTTGCGTGCTTTATCTTATTACCTCTCTGGAAAAATACAGCCCCATAGAAAACGACATTGCCGGCAAGACTTTGCTTCTTCTTGTCCTTACTGCGGCAATGACCCTTATAGAATACCTTGCAGGTTTATTCTGCCTTAAGGTTTCAAAGGTGCGCTTATGGGATTACAGCATGGAGTGGGGCAATATCCAGGGTATAATCTGTCCCAAGTACACTTTTTTCTGGGCAGTTCTTTCAGCAGTTTATTATTTCATTATTCACCCGCACATACTTAACGTACTCACTCTCGTTTCAGGCAATTTTATATTTACATTTGTGCTTGGAATGTTCTTCGGCATATTTATCGTTGACGTTGTAAATTCCGCACAGCTTGTAACAAAAATGAAGAAGTTTGCCGTTGAAAACAATGTTGTTGTACAATACGAGGAAATCAAAATCAGGATAATCGCATGGCATGAAGAAAACAAGAAGAAGTACCGCTTTTTCACACCTTTCCGTTCTGAAAAGCCCATATCCGAATACCTTAAGGAATTAAGTGATAATCTTGAAAAAATCAAGAAAAAAGGAAGCAGGAAATAAAAAGCGTCAAACCCTGCGGTTACAAAGGTGTATATTGATACAAAAGCGTTCACAAATATTGTATAAAACTTAATACAGCGGAGAATGTACCTTGTTCAGATAAATAAGAAAAGCGACAGTACTGCCGCTGCTGCAAATGCCGCAAAAAACAAAATAAAATTGGAAATAAATGACTGAAAATAATTCTTTTGTTTTGGTATAAGAGCTTTCAGCTCACTGTCTTCGCTGATTTTTTCTGAATGGCATCGGGATAAGCATAGTAGCTGTTCATATTTTTCTTATCAGACCCTGTGCCGAGATAACACATTATAAAAAACAAAATGTATATCACAGCGCCTGTTATTATGTATTTCATTAATACCTTATACCCCCTTGATTTCCGACAACAGCTTATCGGGATATACAAACATTCGATGTTACCCCAAACTAACAGGATTATTATACACCTATAACTGCATATTGCCAACATATGATTATTGGGCGCATACAGGATTTAGTCCACAATTTACCACCTCAATCTCAGAATATAAATTCGCCTCAGGTCAATACTTTTTCTGTAACGTTTTTACAGGAGTGTGGCGGCAATGTATTATGGACGAGTTGAAATCAGCGGAATTGATACATCTAAACTTAAGGTACTGAACGAGGAGGAAAAAACCGAACTGCTAAAAAAAATAAAGGACGGAGATGAGAAGGCACGGGAAGCTCTTATCAAAGGCAACCTGCGCCTTGTGCTCAGCGTAATCCAGCGTTTCACAGGCAGAGGCGAGGCTCCCGACGACCTGTTTCAGGTGGGCTGTATCGGGCTTATAAAGGCTATCGACAATTTTTCACTGGAATTCGGAGTGAAGTTTTCCACTTATGCGGTGCCGATGATATATGGAAGTCGAAAAGCTCTGAGAAAGGAAATGAAAGAGCTTGTACATAACGAGAAAGAAAGCCCTTGAAATGGCTATCGAGGCACTGAAAGAAAAAGAGCCTGCTCCTGAAATCGAACAGGCTATAACACGGCTTTACTATATGGCAAACAGCAGTTCAAAAGAGGTACGCTGGACAAAGGAAACAATTTTTGAAGCAATAAACGAATGGGTAAATGAACACGGTCGCAACCCCATTGCCGCTGACCTCGCTTCTCCGAACCTGCCAAAGCCGTCAACTATCAAGAGTGTTTTCAACACCACCATAAAAGATTTTTTGAACGAACACTACCCCTCTGCCCCGAAAGGCTTTGTCCGACCGCATAACCGCCTGCCCAAGGAAAAATATATGGCGATTTTCAAGGCGGAATACGAGCGTATCAACCCACGCACCGCAAAGGAATACGACCTCAAACGTTCCCCCGATACACCCTGCTGGGAAACTATCGCAACACATAATGATGCTCACGGGTGGAAAGAGCTTTTGGCGGTGAGTGGGGTAAAGAGAGTGTGTAAGGAGAGTAAGCCGACGGTGATTACGGTGGTTTCGCATTCGCCGGAGCTGGAAAAATTAACAAGACTTATCGAAAAGAAAGCAATGTGAAAACGCGCGAAAAACGCACGCGTGCGTTTTTTAACTTGACAAAAACGCACGCGTGCGTTATAATTGACTTGCGAGGTGATAAGTTTGAAAACCCACCCTTACAATAAAAACAGCAAAAAGAGCACACAAAAGC
>CAZGRB010000006.1:0-27576 GCA_964527695.1 uncultured Ruminiclostridium sp. | reverse complement strand
TGAACAGCTCTAAAATCTGTCCTCAGGTTATAGTCATCTGCCGAAGTGAAGCAAAGACAGTAAACGAAATTGCAGACGAAATGGGAGTAGCACCCCTTTATCTTGAAGAAATAATAGAAAAGCTTATGAATGAAGGATTACTTATTTCGCCTGTAAAAGGCAAGTATATCGCAAACCACTGCGTATTCCCTCGCCAGAAGTATATCGAGGCAAAAATTTTGGCCTGCGACATTTTTCATGATAACGGATATGCGGAAAAAATCAACAGCATACTTTTGAATTTAAAGGATAAAATCACAGCTCTTGATTTTTACGGAAATAATTTCGATTATAGCTATCTGTTATGGCTTTTATATGTCCTTGCAAGCTACTCCTTCGGTAATCACGGAAAATATCATTATGCGAAGAAATACGGCATAAAGAACGAAGTGGAAAGAGAATATCGATTAACAATGGAGTACACTCTCGCTGACGAAAGCTTTGATAATTCTGTATGGGAAAAGCTTAAAGACCACGGCTGGTCATGCCTTCATCAGGATTTTACCACCTCAGAATACGGAAAAATCGAATATATAAATAATTATGAAATTGAACCGTTTCCAAATGACAATGATGATGAAACCGACTGGCGCAGAGGCCGTGACAGATGGGTTGACGGGAACAATATTGCTCTCCTTGTGGCATTGTCGGAAAATCCCGATAAAAAGCTGTCAGTCCACGAGGAGGCTATGGCGGCTGATTTCCTTAAAAACGGCTTATTAAAAAAGGAAAATGAAAAGCTTATTGTTCAGCTTCCGATTTTAAGACGTGAAGTTTTCAATGAAATCTGTGACCTTATATATGCTGAAGTAAAGCCACTTGCCGAAGAATTTGCCGATAAGACAGGCGCTGACATTGAAAAAATTCTCCTGCCCTATGTACGCAAGGATTTAATGAGCAACTTTATCCACTGGGATATGTCGATATTTTTCCAGCGGACGGATACACTGTTCCGTTACGGCTGGGACAAGGCGCTGGCACAGCCCGAGGATTATTCAAAATCAGCCGCAGGACTTTATATTTTAATATAAGCAGAAAAGCCGTCGTATCTGATGATACGACGGCTTATGATTTTAATTATTCACATAAATAACCAAATAAAAATACCGCAGGAGAATTCCAGTAAATTGTAATCTCATTGAGAGAATAACAGCCTACATCGTCTGCAAAGCATTTCATAGGAGGCGTGCCTTCGGGGATAAGAATTTTTGCATCGGGGTCATTAGGGTGACGGTTAGGCCCGCCGCTTACCATTCCCGGAATACACTCCTCTATTCCGTCTGCGTGGGCAGGACGCAGATGAGGATAGTTGCAGCGGTATTCGCCTGTACCCGTAACATAACTGATGCCAAGTGCGTTTACACCAAGCAGATAATCCGCCTGCTTTTTTGCATAATCGTGATATTTGTTTTCGCCGTTGATATAATCTGCAATAATAAAAGTCATAGCATGCTTGAGCAGATCCATATTACTGCCCCAGTGGTAATCATTTTCTTTCATTGCCGCACCGTAGCCGCACTTATCCGCCGTCTGTGCAAGCTCACGTGCCTTATATGAAAAAGTTTCGGCAAACCTTTTTGCAATCTTTTCATCCTTATTCTCCGCAAATCTCAGATAGGAAACAGCACCGAAGCCGCCCACATCTCCATAGCCGAGACCTGCAAAATAAAAGTCATATGAAAGCTGCGCTTTCATATCATTATGATATTTTTCTTTGCCTGTAAGAACATACATTTCCGCCGCCGCCCAGAAACGGTTGGATTTGTCCTCATGTTCGCCGTAACCTCCTGTGTTACAGCCCTCGGGATTTTTAAAACCGAGAAAATCAGGATTATTTTCAAGCCATTCATAGGAACGGTGAGCTGCTATTGAAAGTCTTTCGGAAAATTCCTTATCAAATGCGAATATTCTCGCGGCAAGGGCACAGATTGCCGCTGTGTCAGCAGTTGCCATAGAGGAAACAGGGAAAACATACATCTGTGCCTTATCGTCTTCGGGCATTACAAAAGGAGCGTGCATTCTTGTGGTTGCCTTATGGTATACGCCGCCGTCGGGACGCTGCATTTTAAGTATCCATTCCAACTCCACACGGCATTCGTTCAGAATGTCAGGAACAGCGTTGCCGCTTTCGGGAATATCCAGTACAAGCTTTTCAAGCTGCGGAAACATGAGGTATGCGTTGAGGAGATGCGCCAGCGCACAGGCACCTGCGGTTACATATCTGCCGTAATCCCCTGCGTCATGCCAGCCGCCTGTCACATCGAGGTGGACGTTATTATCCTCCCACAGCACTGCTTTTTCCGTGTGGCATTCACCATGCTTATAAACTCCTGCGTGCTTTTCCTTAAGCTCTGAACCGCAGCGGAGAAAATAAAAGGCTTTCATAGTGCTTTTCAGGACATCCTGATAAACATTCTCCCTGATTTCAAAACGAGCGGAGCTTTTTCCCTCTGCCTTTATACGGTAACTGCCGCTTTTTTCAAGAGCGCTGAAATCCGCAGTGTAAACATCATCCCCTGAAAATTCATCAGCTCCGTAATGTTCGGCATTTCCCGAAAAAACAACTTCGTCGTCTTCGGTTACAACATCAAAGCTGCCACAGGGGAAAGGCATTACCGCCGTCTTTTTATCCACAGGTCTGTAGCCAGCCTGATTTACAAATATATCAAAGGGTGTTCTTCTGATTTCGGCTGTATCCCTGTCAAAATATGTCTTATCCATACTCAGACCTCCGATGCTGCCTTTTCAGCCGCAAGTCCTGCCTTATAGCGTTCCATGAACTGTGCAAAGCCGTCCACGCCATCCGCAACGGGAGCAAGGGTTGTCTTTTCCATGTCTGCAAAAACACAGGATTCAAGCCAGTCTGGGAGAGTTCTGTCATTGTTGTCCATATATGCCGCAAGGAGAGCCATACCCCATGCGCCGCCCTCGCCTGCGGTTTTCATAACGGAAATGGGAGTATTCATAGCGTCGGCAAGTATCTGCTGAGCCACGCCCTCAACCTTGAAAAGTCCGCCGTGACCTGTAAACTGCTGTGCGGTTGCCTGTTCCTTTTCAAAAAGAATGTCGTTGCCGATTTTCAGTGCGGCAAAGGCAGACATAATTTCTGCACGGAAGAAGTTGGCAAGAGTAAATTTCACCCCGGGAGTGCGGAAATACATGGGCTTTCCGCTTTCAAGTCCTGTTACAGGCTCACCTGAGAGGTAGTTGTATGCGACGATTCCGCCCCCGTCGGCTTCGCCTGTCATTGCGTTTTTATAAAGAAGCGTATAAAGTGCGGTCTTATCCATGGAATTACCCGAAAGTGACGCAAATTCATCAAATAAATTAACCCATGCGTCCAGCTCGGAGCAGCAGTTGTTGCAGTGCACCATGGCAACAGGCGCACCGTCGGGAGTTGTAACCATATCGATTTCGGGATAAACACCCTTAAGCTGCTTTTCCAGTACAAGCATTGAGAAAATGGATGTACCTGCGGAGACATTTCCTGTTCTGGGAAGTACTGCGTTTGTGGCAACCATACCTGTGCCTGCGTCGCCTTCGGGAGGGCAGAAGGGTATGCCTGCTTCAAGGTCGCCCTCGGGGTCGATTATCTTCGCACCCTCAGCAGTAAGGTATGCTCCGCCTGCCCCTGCTGTCTTTACAGCAGGAAGCACTGTGGAAATACGGATTGCAAGACCCTTTTCCTCCATGAGCTTATCGAATTTTTCCGCCATAGCACTGTCGTAAACGCCGTCATTTACGGGGAAAACACCTGAAGCTTCGCCGACGCCGACGCTGTTGTCCCCTGTAAGAAGTCTGTGGATATAGCCTGCAAGGGTTGTAATATACGAAATTTCAGAAATATGCTCTTCATTGTTAAGGATTGCCTGATAAAGGTGGGCAATGCTCCAGCGCTGGGGAATATTGAAGCCAAAAAGAGCTGTAAGCTCTTCCGCAGCTTCAGCGGTGATTGTATTGCGCCATGTTCTGAAGGGAACAAGAAGCTTACCGCCTTTGTCAAAAGGCATATAACCGTGCATCATTGCGGAGATGCCGATACCTGCGACTTTTCGGAGAGTAATGCCGTACTTTTCCTTTACATCTGCCTTGAGTGACTTGTAGCTGCTTACAAGTCCTGTATGTATATCGTCAAGGGAATAAGTCCATATACCGTTTTCATAACGGTTTTCCCAGGCATGATCGCCGCCTGCAACGGGAGAGAAGCTGTCGTCGATAAGAACAGCTTTTATTCTTGTTGAGCCGAACTCAATGCCCAGGTATGTTTTTCCGTTCTCGATTTTTTCCTTTATTGTCATGATATTTTCCTTTCACCCGTAGGCGCATTTATTTTTCTAAAGTATATCATAACAAAACAAAAAGGTCAATCTAAAAAGCGGACTTTTTTAGCACAAATAAGACATTTATCAGACTTCAACCCTGGGAAAATACTGAAGTCTGAGTCTGTCTGCCACCAGAGCGACAAACTCTGAATTTGTAGGCTTGCCCCGAAGATTATGAACGGTATATCCGAAGATGCTGTTGAGTACATCTACATCTCCCCTGTCCCATGCGATTTCAATTGCGTGGCGGATTGCTCTTTCCACACGTGATGAGGTTGTGTTGTAACGCTGCGCAACCGTGGGATACAGAAGCTTTGTTACACAGTTAATCATTTCCTCGTCGTTAATGGCAAGAATGATTGCGGTACGAAGGTAGTGGTAACCCTTGATATGGGCGGGAATACCAATCTGGTGAATAATGTCGGTTACCACATATTCAATGTTCACAAGTTCATTCTTCACATTTGAAAGAACGTTGCCTGCCTTGAAATTGTAGAGTGACATTACCTTTCTTACCATTACCGACGGTTCAAACGGCTTTACCATAAAATAGCTTGCGCCTGCGTCCATAACCTCTTTCTCAAGCTGAGGAGATGAATAGTTTGAAACGACTATAACCATGGGCGGACGGGGAGTGAAATCTCTTATCTGTGCAATAAGCTCCGCCGCATCCATTTCGGGCATCTTTGCTTCCACAATAAGAAAATCGGGGATGTCAGCCTTTACGCAGTCCAGAATCACCCTGCCGTTCTTCTGCCTTGTTATGGCGAACATTCCCTCGTTCTTGAGAAGGCTTGCCCATGCAAGACCGCCGTCGGAGCTGTCGTCACCGATAAGTACCCTGATTTTGTCGTTTCTGTTAAGTTCTGTCTTTTCTGTCATTTTTGTAATCCTCCATATTGTATATGCGGAAATCCAAGAATTTCCGTGCTTTTATCTTATCAAAAAATTGTATTTTATTCAATATTTTACAGAAAAACCGAGGCTTGCATACACGCCGTATATTTCCTGAAATTTCAGATATTTATACTTCGGATACCCCTGATTAACGATTCTGCGACAAATTCCCGTATTCTTCCAAATGTACAGAAAATGTCTTTTCTTGTCGATTTTTCTCTGAATATTTCCTGAATATTAAATGAATATTCTGCATATAAAAAACACCTGAAAGCATTTCTGCCTTCAGGTGCTGTAAACTCTTGTTTTAACCCATGTTCAGTTTTCTTATATGTGAATCCTCGGAGAAGGTTATAGCGTTGTAGAGAATAAGAACACTGTCATATTCCTCCATGTCCACAAGTGTGCTGTACCCTGCGTTTATATAACGCATATCAAGCACTGTAATTTTGCTGTAATGAGAGGTGAGGAAAGGTATGAATGCGTGTGCATAGCTGTCCTTGAAAATAAGAATGGACTGTTCATTATTGCTTTCCTCTGCGGTTATTGTCATAACGGGAGAATTTGTGCCCATAAATGAGGAGTACTTGTCCTTTACTTCAAGATATTCACGGAAATAAAGACTGTCATAATCCTTTACTGAGACACCGTCGTTTATGGTAAGGGTAAGGTCTGTTACCTCCGTATTGTGATAATAGTCGATAATATCGGGAGTTATGCTGTCATCAAGGGTCTTGGAATAGAGAGTTCCTCTGAAATCACTGCTTGCGTGCTCAATGTTGAAGGAGGAAAGTGGAGTTGCCTGATAACCGAGGGATTTCGCTGCCTCCGCATAGGCAAGATACGCACCGTAGCTTGTCCAGTGATGGTCTGTGCGGTAATAGATGTATTCATCGGAATGACCTTTCAGGACAGGGAAAATATCAATATAACCGCATTCCAGATTTTCACGGCAATAGTTGTTAAGCTCACTCTGACTGCCCATAGGGGTACACTCGGGAAGCAGGTCGGCATATATTTCCTGGGATGTGGGAGCAAGCATAAAATAAACGGGAATATCAGAGTTGTTTTCAGCAAATTTATTGACAGCCGCTAAATTCTTGTCAATAAACTCTGCGTCATAGCCCTCCCACACCTGCATCATACGGTCGTCAACAGTGAAAATACCGTTGACCTCAGTTTTACCAATAAGACGCTCGGTGCTGTTTTTCAGCTTTATCCAGCTTTCTCTTCCGAAAAATCTGTCCGAGAACCAGTCTTCAAAGCCTGTCATTGCAGACTTGTCAACATAGGTTTCAAAGGAGATTTCGGGAAAGCCTGAAAGATAACGATTTTCATTCTCCGAAAAGGGTCTGTCCTCTTCGGGGAGATTTATAAGGGTGAGTATGGGCATTATCAGCAGAAAAAGGAAGAATGCCGCTACTAATACTATCTTGTGAATCTTGTTTTTCATCAGCTTTCCTCCTTAGAAATTGAAGTACAGGAATGGGTTGTAGGTTGCGTCGGCAAGGTATGCGATACAAAGAATGAATACCGCAATTTTTGCTATGGGAGTGATTGTATTCACTGCCACAGGAGCCTTTGCACTTACCTTTTCCACAATAATCTTCCATGCGTCGGTGCTTGCAAAAATGCCGAGAATAAGCATTATTCCGTAATTAATGAGCAGATAAAGCGCTGTACTGTCTGCAAAAACACCTGTGCTGCCGAACATTATTCCCATATAACCGAAAGCTGTGGGAAGGTCGGGGGTTACGAAAAGCACCCATCCAAGCACTACAAGGAGCATTGTATAAAGCCAGCGCACTGCCGCAGGCAGCTTTTCAAGAAGCTTCCCGAGGAACAGCTTTTCGGCAATGATAAATACACCGTAAAGACAGCCCCAGAGAATAAAGTTCCAGCTTGCACCGTGCCAGATACCTGTAAGAAGCCATACAACCGCAAGATTGAAAACATTTCTCCATTTGCTGCAGCGGTTACCGCCAAGAGGAATATAAACATAGCTCCTGAACCATGCACCCAGAGTCATGTGCCAGCGGCGCCAGAATTCGCTTATACTCTTTGACAGATAGGGGTAATCAAAGTTTTCAGGGAAGTTGAAGCCCATCATCTTACCGAGACCGAT
The DNA here is from genome assembly GCA_964527695.1 of uncultured Ruminiclostridium sp. Taxonomy (GTDB): domain Bacteria; phylum Bacillota; class Clostridia; order Oscillospirales; family Ruminococcaceae; genus Ruminiclostridium_E. The sequence continues at coordinate 20,193 of CAZGRB010000006.1, read as the reverse complement.
AGCCATATCGGAATAACCCGAGAAGTCGAAATAAATCTGTAAGGTGTATCCGATAATTCCCAGCCATGCAGTAAGCACGGACATTTCGCTGCCCATAAGGGCAAAGGCCTCGTTCCAGAGCTGACCGATACCGTTTGCAATCAGAACCTTTTTGCCTGCACCTGTGATAAAGCGGACAATGCCCTCGTAGATAAGGTCAAGGTTTATTGTTCTGTTGTCAAGCTCCGCCGCCACGTCGTCATAACGGACAATAGGGCCTGCCACAATCTGAGGGAAAAGGTTTACGAAGGCAGTGAAGGAGATAACATTTTTCTGAACCTTGATTTTGCCCAGATACATATCAATCGTGTAGGACATGGACTGGAAGGTAAAGAAGCTGATACCGATAGGCAGGGGCAGATAGCTTTCAGGCTTTGCACCGAATACTGCACCGAACACATTGTTTGTTACGTCAAGGAACGGATTTTCAAGTGATAATCCGAAAATATCATTTATACTTCCGAAAATAAAGTCGCTGTATTTGAAAATTCCCAGCAGCGACAAGTTCATCACCAGCGAAATAATAAGCGCTGTTCGCTTTATGACTATATTATCGTTGTATTTATGAATCGCAAGTCCCGCAAAATAGTCGATAAGCGTGGAAATAAGCATTACCGCCACATATTTCGGCTCACCCCATGCGTAGAAAATGAAACCGCTGACAAAAATTACGAAATTCTTGAACTTGAACGGCACTGCGTAATATATTCCCAGCGTTATTACCAGAAATAAGAACACAAATACCAGACTTGAAAATACCATTTGTTATTCCCCTTTTATTTTTCTCATTGCGTTTTCGTAACGCTCTCTGTCGTAAAGACGATTAAGCACCTCTAAAAGTGCATTTACGCTTATTCTTTCAGGCAGTGAAAGCTCAGCCGCCAGTCTTTTTCTGAGCTCTGCGCTGTTTTCGCCTCCCGTAAGCCCGTCATCAAGCAGGTCAGCCTTTGTAATCCACGGCTCCTGCGGCTCGTGATCCGTCAGTACTCCTGCTTCAAGAAATGCCTTTCTGAGAATTTCGGCATCTATTCCCTCAACCCCCAGCTTGCCCTCCTTTGAAGGCTTTTCCTTGCGCTTTTCCTTTCCGAAGATGTCGGGTATATATATGTTGGTTACTTTTCCGTTTCCGATACAGCTTTTCAGATGATTCCGTATCTGAAAGCCTGCACCGTCGCTGTCCGTAAGGACTATTACACCACCGTTGTCTGCAAATGCACGGATAAGGGAAAGCTTTTCCTTATCCTTATATATTCTGAAGCCGTCGGTTGTGATTATTAGCCCTTCGACCAGACTTTCCAGCTTTATCTTGTCGTATTTTCCCTCAACAATGACTGGCTGCTTTACATGAATCTTTCCGTCAGGCATATCTCTTCTCCCCTGCAAGAAACAGCTTTGTTACGGTCTTGTCAAAAATCACTCTTGTATCCAGCGGAATAGACTTGATTTCCCTGTCAGCCTCGGAAAGAATAAACAGAGTCTCTCTCAGATACCCCAGACGAAGACGGGACACAGCGGTCATTGAACGCTGTACCACCCATTCACGGTTCTTGGGATAACCCAGCTGTTCCGCCGCCTGAGCAGGAAGCACACCTGTTATTTTGGCAACCTTTGCACGGTATAAATCCAGATATGCACCTGTCATTGCGGAAAGGATATTCACTGCGTCAATACGCTGTGCAAAAAGATCGTCCACTATTCTGAATGCCTTTTCCTTTTCGCCTGCATTTATAGCTGTGGCAAGCTCATATACGCTTGTATCAAGGTGCTTGCCCACCAGCTTGTCTATAACATCTCTTGTAATGACTCCGCCCTTGCCCACATAGTCCATAAGCTTGGAGCTTTCGGAGCTTACAAGAGTCATATCGCAGAGCACACGCTCGCTGAGATATGCGGCGTCCTCGGGTGCAATCACAATGCCTCTCTTTGCCGCTTTTCTTACCACAAGATCAACTATCTTATTTTCAGGCACGCCGTCAAGCTTGCATACAGTACCCGCCTTGCTGACTGCCGCTATAAAATCCTTTACAGCTTTTTTCGTTTCATTCAGCTCAATGCCTGTAATACTGAAAATGAGAACCGTGGTGTCGGGAACGTTTCCGATAATGTCAAGATATGCCTCGTACTCTTCAGACTCAAGAGCGTCAGGCTTCACATCATTCACTACCACAGCCTTCATATCCGCAAATACAGGAAGTCCCTCCACGTAGTCAATCAATGCGCCTGCGTCGGGATTTGACGCAAGCTTTATAAGGTTGAAATCAATGGGGTCGTCGCCAACCGTCTTTTTTATGATTTTATCGGTGTAGGTCTTTACAAGGAACGGCTCTTTTCCGTAAAGAAAGTATACATTCTTTATTCTGCCTGCGCTTATGTCAGCTTTAAGTCCTGCTTCCTCAACTTTCATACCTGCACCTCTTTCTATTGCACACAGAGAGCGTATCTGCCCTCTGAATCTATAATTATTTCGGTTTTATTCAGGAAAGCATTTACAGCTTCCCCGCAATTATAATACTTTTTATTGCACAAAATGGTTGCAGCATTTCCGCCGCTTCCGTAATTTTCCTTGTAACCGCCGTATATTGCAATATCACACAGCGTCCCGCTTCCGGCAGGAAGTATTCCCACGGTTATTCCCCGTATACACAGGATTATTTCGCCGTTATTCACTGTAACACCGTATATACCGCTTACATTGTACTCCATATTTCCGTCAGACGGAAGATGAAGCCTTCCTCCTGCTTCTGAAAGCTCTGCCGTATATACAGCGTCAGCTGAAACACATATGAAATTCACAGCCGAAACAGATGCTTTCTCATAAATAACACCCGCGGTATCACTGTTGTCCGAAAGCATATAAAAGCTTACTCCTGTTCTGTCTTCAACGATTACAACAGGATTTCCGTTATCTGAATCAACCTTTATTTTAACATCATCAAAGCTTATTATACCATAAAGCACCAATGATGAAGCAAAAGCCAAAGTTATCAGTGCCGCTGATAATGCCGCAAACCTTGCCCTTCCCGAAACTGCACCGACAAAAGCTGTTCCCGTAGCAACAAGCATGACGAACATCGCTATTGTAAAGCCGTCGGTTTCCGTATATGAAAGCGGCGTACTTCCTGTATACCTTGCAATTACTTCCATTATCTGTGCCGACCAGCCTGCAATAAACATAACAGGTGCAGACAGGAACGGCAGTAATGCCGCTGCGGGAACAAACACAAGAATCGCCGTAAAGAAAGGCTGTACCAGAAGACAGGTCAGAGGTGCGGCAAAGGATATGCCGCCGAAGCACAGCGCTCCCACAGGCATAGTACATAGTGACGCACACAATGAAAAGAACATTGTTCTGCCGATAACGCCGAATCTTCTTATTTTCAGCGCTTCCGCAGCCGCAGGCGCAACCACACCCACTCCAAGAGTACCTGTAACGGATAATATAAGACCAATATCACGGCAGGCAAAGGGATTCAGCAGAAGAATAACCATAAGCGCTGCACCTACCGAGCATAATGTATCCGATTTACGGTATACGAGCTGCGAGCCGTAGAAAACTATCATCATAAAGCCTGAACGCATAACCGAAGCTGTCATACCGAAAAACAGCATGAGAAACAGAATATATGCAGAAATAACCGCAAAATATCTTTTGCCGCCATGACGGAAGAAAATCGAAACAATCCCTGCAAATATATGAACCATGAGCGAAAGATGCATACCTGAAACTGCGGTCAGGTGTGAAATGCCCGAATGCTTTATATCTGCCCTGACTGTATCGGAGAGCCCCGATTTGTCTCCGAAGAATATGGCTTTGATTATTCCGCCGCCGCTTTCCGAAAACAGATTATCTACAACGCTCCTGAAATATTCTGATATACATGAAATCACATTGCCGCTTCCTGCACCCTCGGTTATGGTTATTTCACCTGCTGCGTATGCTTTCAGGAATATGCCCTTGGAATAATAATAGCTGCTTTCCGAAAATTCCGCCGAATCTCTCAATGCTGAAAATATTGCTTCAAATTCAACCGTATCTCCCACGCTTATCCCGTAATCGGCTGAAAACAATGTAAGTTTAAGCGCTTTCCCTCCTGCTGTTCCCGAAAGAGTAAGCAGTACAGTGTCATTATCGGGAACACGGCACTCAGTTACAACCGCCTTAACATTTTCACGCTTTCCTGCAAGCTGAACAGCACTTTCAGCGAAAACCAGCCTGCATAATCCCAAAATCAGGAATGCGGCACCGATAACGGCAATATTAAGGCTTACAAATACATCGCTTCTGCCAACCGAAACGACAAAAATCACACCGACAACGGAAAAAACAACAAAGCAGACAATACTTTCCAAAAAAGAAGCACAAATAAGCCCCAAAAGGTATATAAAACCTATTGCAGCATATTTGTGCTTTGCTGTACCCTTCATTTAAAAGCAACTCAGCACATCTGCTCTGAGAGCTTCTTACCGCCGATAAGATGGAAATGAAGATGATGAACGGTCTGTCCGCCGTCATCACCGATATTGGTGATGACACGGTAGCCGCTGCCGAGGCTGAACTCCTGTGCAAGCTGCTTTGCAACAAGCATAATTTCCGCAGTTACGCCTACGGTGTCCTCAGTAATTTCAGCCAGGCTTTCAATATGAAACTTAGGGATAATGAGAATGTGTACGGGAGCCTGAGGATTTATATCCTTGAATGCAACAACCGTTTCACTTTCATAAACCTTCTCTGAAGGGATATCCCCTGAAATAATCTTACAGAATAAGCAGTCCATAGTAAACTCCTTCTATCTTACTTGAGCATTTCTGCCGCAATTTCTTTAAGAGCCGCAAGAGCTTCGTCAATCTTTGAAATATCAGCAATACCTGCCATAGCGCTGTCGGGCTTACCGCCGCCCTTACCGCCTGCGATTGCCGCAATCTGCTTTACAATCTGACCTGCGTTTGCGCCCTTTTCGATAGCTTCCTTGCTGCAGATGCAGAGAAAGTTGCCCTTGCCGTCTGCGTGACCTGCAAGAACTGCAATAAAGCTGTCGTTCTTGCTCTTTAAGTCGTCGCCTGCCTTGCGTAAGCCGTCGCCTACTGTGCCTGCGAGAACTGCGGAGAATACCTTGATACCATTGATTTCTTCCGCACCGCCTGTTACATCAGCCATAGCCGCAGCGGAAATCTGTCTTTCAAGCTTATCAATTGTTTTCTTGGCGTCGGAAAGCTCGTTCTGGAGAGCTTCACAGCGCTGAACAAGCATAGAGGGGTTAGCAATCTTAAGCACATCGGCAGCAGCCTTAACTGTGTTGTTTGCTTCTGCGAGAGCTTCAAGCACACCTGCGCCTGTAACTGCTTCAATACGTCTTACACCCGAAGCAACGGAGGTTTCGGAGATAATCTTGAATAAACCTGCCTTGGAAGTGTTGTCAAGGTGAGTACCGCCGCAGAATTCTGTGGAACAGCCGTCTGTAACACTTACTACACGTACAACATCGCCGTACTTTTCGCCGAAGAGAGCCATAGCACCCTTCTTCTTTGCTTCTTCTATGGGGAGTTCCTCGGTAACTACGGGAACAGCCGCTAAAATTTCCTTATTTACGATAGCTTCAATCTGCTGGAGTTCGTCAGCTGTAACTGCGCTGAAATGAGAGAAGTCGAAACGGCATCTCTGGGGGTCAACATAAGAACCTGCCTGATGAACGTGGTCGCCGAGAACAGTACGTAAAGCCGCCTGTAAAAGGTGAGCGCAGGTGTGGTTTCTTGCGGTTGCCATTCTCTTTTCCTTGTCAACCTCAGCTGTAACCTTATCGCCTGTCATAAATGTACCGCAGTCAACTGTGCAGTAGCATACGAACTGACCGCCGCCGATTTTCTTTGTATCGAGAACACGGAGAACATTGTCGCCGTTTGTGATTGTACCTGTATCGCCTACCTGACCGCCGCTTTCAGCGTAGAAGGGTGTTGTTTCGATAACAACAGCAACATCATCACCTTCAGAAATGCTGTCAGCAACTGCGCCGTCCTTGAGCATTGCAAGAATCTTTGTATCAGCTGTAAGCTCCTTATAGCCTACGAATGTGGTTGTAAGACCGCTGAGTGCGTCAGCCGCAGCATCGTCCCAGCCACCCTTGAATGCCTGATTTGCACGTGCTGTAAGCTTCTGCTCCTTCATAAGCTCCATGAAGCGTTCTTCATCAAGTGTAAGGCCCTTTTCTTCAAGGATTTCCTTTGTTAAATCAAGCGGGAAGCCGTAGGTATCGTGAAGCTTGAATGCGTCGTCGCCGCTGAGTACGCCCTTTTCGCCAAGCTTTTCGATAAGCTCGGAAAGCATCTGAGAGCCCTTTTCAACTGTACGGTTGAAGCTTTCTTCTTCGGTTGCGATAACCTTGATGATATATTCACGCTTTTCCTCAAGCTCGGGATAAGCGTTCTTGTTTTCAAGAATAACCTGGTCAACGATTTCTGTGAGGAAGGGCTTTGTTACGCCTAAAAGTCTGCCGTGTCTTGCAGCACGTCTGAGAAGTCTTCTGAGAACATAGCCTCTGCCTTCGTTGGAGGGTCTTACGCCGTCACCTACCATAAAGGTTGTAGCTCTTGCATGGTCGGTGATTACACGGATAGAAACATCATCCTTGTAGTCAGCGCCGTAGGTCTTGCCTGCAACGGAGCAGATACGCTTGATGATATTCTGGATTGTGTCAACCTCAAACATATTATCAACGCCCTGCATTACGCAGGCAAGTCTTTCAAGACCCATACCTGTGTCGATGTTCTTGGTTGCAAGCTGTGTGTAGTTGCCGTGGCCGTCGTTATCGAACTGGGTAAATACGTTGTTCCAGATTTCAATGATTCTGTCGCAGTCGCTTGCCTGTTCAAAGCTTTCAAAGGGACCGTACTTTTCGCCTCTGTCAAAGTGAATTTCGGAACAGGGACCGCAGGGACCGCTGCCGTGCTCCCAGAAGTTCTCGCTCTTGCCGAGCTTGATGATTCTGTCACGGGGAACGCCTACTTCGTTAGCCCAGATTTCGCCCGCTTCATCGTCTTCTTCATAAATAGTAACCCATAGCTTTTCAGGTTCGATTTCAAGTGTCTTTGTGAGATACTCCCATGCCCATGCGGTAGCTTCGTGCTTGAAGTAATCGCCGAAGGAGAAGTTACCCAGCATTTCAAAGTAAGTACCGTGTCTTGCAGTCTTACCTACGTTTTCAATATCGGGAGTTCTGATACATTTCTGACAGGTTGTAACTCTCTTGCAGGGAGGTGTTTCAATACCCTGGAAATATTTCTTTAGAGGCGTCATACCTGCGTTGATTAAAAGAATGGAGTTATCACCCTGAGGTACAAGGGGTGCGGAATCCATTCTGAGGTGTCCTTTGCTTTCAAAGAATTTAAGATAGCTTTCTCTTAAATCGTTAAGACCTGTCCATTTCATTGACTTATGTCTTCCTTTCGTTTTGTGTGAAAATATACCCTTTTATTATATCAAATTATCGGAAAAAGTCAATAGGCTGTACCGCATAAATGCAGACTACAGCCTATGTTTTTACCGAATTTTATATTTACGGTTCAATCCCAAGAAAACCACAGATGTTTTTATACAGGATTTTTTCTCTTGCAGTATCTGTCAGGTCAATCCTGTCAAAGCGTTCAAGCTCCTCAACAGCGCTCCACATGGGATAATCCGTGCCGAAGAACACCTTGTCCTCGGTGAATGCGTTTATATATTCCTTTGCCTTTTCGGGGGAGAAAAACGCAAAGGAACTGCAGCTATCCACATACACGTTTTCAAAGTCGGTCAGGTATTTCTGAGCGTCCTCCCACTCAGACCAGCCCCCGAAATGCGCACCTATCATCTTCTGCTTCGGAAAACGCTTTGCCGCAGCTGCAAGTCTGTGAGGGGCGGAGTAGCCGAACCGCTTGTCTCCTGTATGGAACAGAATGGGGAGCCTTCCGTCGATAACCTCGTAAAGCTCCATTGCGTGCTTGTCGTCAATATTGAATTTCTGAAAATCGGGATGCAGCTTTATACCCATAAGACCGATTTCTTTCATGCGCTTGATTTCTTCGTCCGCTTCCTTTGCATTCATAGAAGGGTGAAGAGAACCGAAGCCCACGAATTTATCGGGATACTCCTTTACGCTTCCTGAAATAAAATCATTTATTTTCTGCACCTGCTCGTGTGTTGTTGCAACCGAGTGGACAAGACAACGGTTTACACCTGCCTTCTCGCATATATCAAGAAGCATGGGTATACTTCCGTTGAAGCTCATTTTCAGGTCATAGAACGCACCTATGTTCTGCGCTGCCTTATCTGCAATCTTTTCGGGATATATATGAACATGGCTGTCAAAAATATACATTTTTTCTTTCCTTTCACTTTATCTCTCCCATTTTATGTCTGATTAAAGTATAGCACTATTTTGCCCTATTTTCAATGGTTTTAACATTTAAAGTTCAACAAAAAACAACCGCTTTAAAGCGGTTGTTTTGGTTTATTTTACAGCCTGTTCTTCTTCAAAATAAACATGATAAACAAAGTCAAACGGCTCGCTGTATGACACCTTTGCGTATCTGTATTCCTCGCCGTCGGAAAGCTCATAAACATAGTACATATCATTCCATACAGCGTTCGGCTTGCCTATTCTTGCCGCAAGGTCGTCGGTATTTCTTGAGGCTTCAACCGCAGCTTCAACCTCTGCAGCTGTAAGAGAGCGTTCGATTTCCGTGTACCTGTATGGATCGCCGCCAATTATTCGGACGTCGAAATCCTTTGCAACTTCTATTTCGCAGCGGATATATCTTTCGTCGGTGTAGGCTTCATCGTTCATTTCCAGAGCCTTTGCTTTAGACGAGTACATTTCAAAGCCTTCAATTCCTACCTTTTCGGGGTGTTCGTCGTTTTCGTGGCAAGCATATATACGGATATAATAAAGCTCTCCGTCCTTTGTAACAGTACCGCCGCTGCTGAATGTGGATACACCGCCTCCGCCGCTGCTGCCGCCGCCAGTGCTGTCATATTCGAGGCCCGAAAAACCCGTTTCGTATGCTGCAAGAAACAAATCCACCTGTTTTTCTAAAGCAGGGTCTGCCTGTATCTCATCCGTGAACAGAGCCATTATCTTTTCTTTATCACCGCTGTCTGCCGCAGAAAAAATCCCGTTTATTGCATCGTCCTCTGCTTCATTATCAAATACAGTTTCATTCTTCCACTTATCCGTAAAATCCTCATAACTCATCTGGGTGATTTTATTGCTGATTGTTGACGCAGCAAACCATATCAGCACACCCACAGGCAGAGTCAGAAAAATCAGCGACGCCACAAGCGGTGCCTTGCTGGCTTTTTCTCCCCGTTTTTTCTTCTTACTCCGCTGAACGAGATAAACTATCAGCAGGATAATGCCCGACAGCGCAAGACCGCCCAGAATCAGCAGCACCACCGCCGCCACTGCTAAAAAGCCTAATGCAAACACCGCTCCCATAATAATTTCCTCCTTCTATATGTGCGAATATTATACATCATAATATTTTGTATGTCAATCACACAATGTCGGCTATCTTCTCAACTATGTCAAGCAGTGCCTCCTGCTTTTCCACAGACAGAGCAGAGGCGATATTATATATTTCCTGAGCCGCACTTGCGCCCTCTCTCGGAACAATATTCTCAAAAAGCACCTCTGGCGAAACAGAAAGCCCCTGACATACTCTCATTATCGTTTCAAGAGAAGCGTTCTTTTCACCTCGTTCAAGCTGACCTATATATGTGGGGTGAAGGTCGCACAGCTCCGCAAGCTGCTCCTGACTCAGCCCCTTATTTTTGCGGTAATGTCTTACGCGCTGTCCGAAAACTGATTTTATATCTGTCATTTCAAATCTCCTGTATTTTTATTACATAATCTATACTAAAAATATTATTATAAATTATACACAGGCTATTGACATTGTTTTTAAAATAATATATACTATAAATATTAAAAATTTAAAAACAATATTTATAGGAGGAATTTCAAATGAAGATTTTAAAGAAAATCATATCGCTCATTCTCACAGCAGCAATTATGGTAAGCATGCTTTGCGTCGGAACGGTGAGTGCGGGGGCGGAGGGTTACACAAAATCCTCTTATTCAATTACAGGTAGATATGACGGTGACTGGTATGCAATAACCCTCGGCGGAATAGGAAGCGAAGAGTATTCCTGCGAAATTCTGGCACTTATTTTGGGTTATACACATACAGAAAACTGGATGTTTGCAACAAATGACGGTATATATCAGATATATATTACAAGCTCAAACAGCAAAGGAACAACAGCCTCTCTCTGGCTTGACAAGTGGGATGCCACCGCAGGAAAAAACAGCGGTAACCTTGAACAGATAACCAATATAGCTATGTCTGTTTCAGACAAGGTCGACGAAATCGGAAATTATCTGGAAAGAACCGTAAAAATAAACACATATGGCAACGGCGGAGCATTCATTGAAGCTCTCAGGACTTCCCCCTCAGTATTTATAAACCGAGGCTATTATGATTCAAATATCGGAGGAACAGTATTATATGATGGCACTATAGACAGAGATGTAAAACCTGATTTAAGTTTTACAAAATCCTCTGCCTCATCCTCCAAAAAGGACATCTCCTCCCTCGACATCTCTGTCGGCTCAAAATACGGCTACACTGGCAGTAATGTTAAAGCAAAGGTAACCGTAAAGGACGGAAGCAAGACACTTGTAAAGGGTACAGACTACACGTTAAGCTACAAGAACTGCAAAAATATAGGTACTGCAAGCGTAACAATCACAGGTAAGGGCGATTACACAGGTTCCAAAACCCTTACATACAAAATTGTACCAAAGAAAACCACGCTTACAGTAACAAAAAAATCTGACACAAAGGCGAAATTCAGCTGGACAGCCGTTGACGGCGCTGAAAAGTACCAGCTTTACTATTCAACAGACGGAAAGACCTATAAAAAGCTTGCAACCCTTTCAGGAAGCAAGACCTCTGTAACACTGAAAGGACTCGATTTTGAAAAGTATGACTATAAGTTCAAAATCCGTTCTTACGGCACATCCGACAGCACCAAATATTACAGCACCTTCTCAAAGGTTGTGACGGTAAAATAAATAAACATGGGCATTGCTTTATGCAATGCCCATTGTTTTATGCGAAAATTCCCGTATACTATTGACAAATCCGCTAAAATATTATAAACTATATACGATAATATTTAAAATTTCAGGGAGGAATTTATAATGAAAATGTTAAAGAAAATAGTATCATTGTTTCTTACCGCTGCAATTATGTTCGGCACAATGTGCGCAGGCACAGTAAGCGCTTCTGCTGATGCAGGTTCAACTTTCATTGTTACTGCACAGGAAAGAAATGACGACTCATACGGTATAACAATAGACATTACAGGCGATATCAAGGAAAGCCTGCTTGTAAATCTCCGTTCAAACATCCTTCTGGGGCATATAATAACAGCTGAGTATTTCTGCGAAAACAGATCATACAGAGTCATTATAGATTATCAGAACCGTTTCCCTTATACAATATGTTATGTAGGTGATCAATTATCCCTTGACAAGAATATTATGAACTACAGCTGGGATACCGAGTTTGACGGCTCCGAGCCTGTTCTCAGCTACATTGAGCTTTACACAAATGTCCCCGAGCATATTGCAGAGCTTAAAACCTGCCATTCCGTAAAGCTTTCCTGCACTCACTCCTACGGCCTCAAGACTGTTTTTGAGGACACGGTATTCGTATCCGATTTCCTCGGCAACAATGATTCTTCAGATAATTCCGATGAAGAAATCTCTTCCGGCAAAAAGGATATTTCCGATCTCAGAATAAATCAACCTATTGACTACGCCTACACCGGCAAAAACCGCAAGGCTGTCATCACTGTTTCTGACGGCAGCTATACACTCAAAAAAGGAACAGATTACACACTTACATACAAAAACTGCAAAAATATCGGCACCGCAAGCGTTACCATAAAGGGTATCGGCGATTATACGGGCGAAAAGACTCTTACCTACAAGATTTTACCCAAGAAGGTATCCCTAAAGGCTTACAGAAACAGCAAAAATAAAATCATCCTCAAGTGGGACGCAGTAAAGGGTGCTGACAAGTACGAAATCTACTACGCAGTAGGCGGCGGTCAGTACAAAAAGCTTGCTACTGTTACAAACAAATCAACAACCGTTACACTTTCAGGCGCAAAATTCAACAAGGCACACTGCGAATTTATCGTCCGTGCCGTTGCGGTTGAAAACGATGAAACCTACTATGGCCCCTTCTCCGAAGAGGTTACCGTAAGAGTCAACAAGTAAATATTAAAACAGCAGAATCCGCTACGGCAGATTCTGCTGTTCTGTTTTATGCAATTATTTCCGGATTATATTCTCTGAGCCATATTTCAAGCTGTATAAGATAAGCGAACATCTGAGGGGTGCACATAAGCTGACCGTACCAGTTCCTGCTGAAGCTTTTGCCTTCGCTTTCAATAAGCTCGTTTATCTTTCGCCTGTCAAGGATTTCCGTAAGGCGGAAATCCTTTGTTTCCGACAATGCCCTGAACCTGTCGTAAACCAGCTTCATATAATCGGGATTATGGGTTTTGGGATAAGGGGATTTCTTCCGCCATACAACGTCCTTCGGCAGGAATTCTTCCGCAATTTTTCTGACAAGTCCCTTTTCCCTGCCGCCCAGAGCCTTCATCTCCCAGGGAATATTATAGGCATATTCCGCAATCCTGTGGTCACAGAACGGTACTCGTACCTCCAGCCCGTGGGCCATTGAACAGCGGTCCTTTCTGTCAAGAAGAGTCTGCATGAACCAGTAGAAATTCAGCATGAACATACGGCGCATTGCCCTGTCATCTTCTTTATCAGTGTCAAGATAAGAGGTTCGGGCAGTGGTAGCCTGCATTGCCGCTTTTACATATTCCTGAGGAGCAATATCTCCGAGAATGTCCGTCCTGAGCAGTTCGGCACGTTCTTCTGTTGCCTGTGACCAGGGGAAGCTGTCCGAATAAAGCAGTTCCTTTTTGTGGTACCATGGATAACCTCCGAAAATTTCGTCAGCACATTCACCGCTTACCGCAACAGTAAAGTTTTTCTTTACCTCTCCGCAGAAGAGATACAGAGAGCTGTCAACATCTGCCATACCGGGTAAATCCCTTGCCCTCATGGACGGAATAAGAGCGTCTGCAAGCAAGGGCGAATCTATTTCAACATTAGTGTGATAAGAGCCGATGAATTCACTCATTTTCACAATCCACGGTGCGTCCTCGTCAGGCTGGAATGAGCTTGCCACAAAGTTTTTGCGGTTATCCTTATAGTCCACCGAATATGTGGAAAGCTGTCTTCCTTCTTTCGCATATTTCCGTGCAGCAACCGCACTTATGAGGCTGGAATCAAGTCCGCCCGAAAGAAAAGTGCATAGGGGTACATCGCTTACCAGCTGCCGCTGTATACTGTCCACAAGAAGATAACGAAGATGCCCGATAGTATCCGAAAGACTTTCCGTGTGGGGCATTGCCGTAAGACTCCAGTACTGCCGTTTCATAAGACCTTTAGCGGTAAACACACCGCACTCCGCAGGCTCCAGCTCCTGTATACCCTTGAAAACACCAAGACCGCCCTTTCGCGCGGGTCCTAAAAGCGTAAGGGAGGCTATCCCCTCACAGTCAATCTGAGGCTTCACATAAGGGTGAGCAAGTATAGCCTTTATTTCCGAAGCGAAAACAATTCCGTCCTCGTAGGCATAATAGAAAAACGGCTTTACCCCTACCCTGTCACGGGCAATAAACAGCTTTTCCTCAACGCTGTTCCACACCGCAAAGGCATAGATTCCGTTAAGCCTGTCGAGACATCGTTCACCCCACGCAATATACGCCTTTAAAAGCACCTCTGTATCGCTTTTTGTGTCAAACACACAGCCGTTTTTTGTAAGCTCGCCCCGTATTTCCTCCGTGTTATAAAGCTCGCCGTTGTATACGATTGTATAGGCTCCGTCGCTCATGGGCTGTCTGCCTTTTTCCACGTCAATTACCGCAAGCCTTGTATGAGAAAGACAGCAGTGCGTATCAAGAAAATCCCCCTCGCTGTCAGGGCCTCTGTGTGATATACACTGCCTCATTTTTTTCATTATTTCGTTCTTGTCGGATAAATTGCTCCGAAAGTCAACCCAGCCTGCAATACCGCACATAACAACACCTCCAGAATTTAAGCGCTGTTATAGTATATTCCGAAAGGGCGGATTTGTTACAGGACGAAAAATAAAACACCCTGTAAAGGGTGCTTTATTTATTAAATTACAATAAAAACATATCCAATTCTTCTTTGGTTAACTCTGTGCCATTTTTGCCCGTTTTTCTCAAATACGCAGCAATAGAACTTAAATCATGTCGATTAGGAGGTAATCTTTCTTCTCCTCCGACATATACACCATTAAAACCCTCAAAATCAGGGTCAGGAATAATATCTGGCATAAAGTTCACCTCTTTCAACATTCTATTGTTTTGTACTCAAAATTACAGACATCAGATTTGCAATTCTTTTCGTCGGAGTTGTTGTTAAAAACCTCGGCTTTAATGTACTCTTCAAATTCCGCATCTGTCATTTCTCTCACTTTTTTAAATTATCAATAACATCTCGGTCATTGCAAATGTATTCCTTATCCATATTCATACTTCTTTTCTACTGATTTCATTTAAACAGCCATCTTCACGATAAATTGGCACCGCATGCACTTTCATAAACTTTAATAATATTCTTATAGACTCCTCTTCAGAATATCCATTTTTCATTAAATAAGCAACCTGTTCTTTTAAAGTTAATCCGTTACGTTCGAGTTTCTCCAATAATTCAATGCCGTTTCCCATTTTAACTCACCTGATTCTTGATAGTTACCTTCCCATATAAGAATACAACCTGCACAGCAGCATACCGTTATACAGCTTTCTGTTCTTGCCTGCCTTTTCTCCGAAAAGAGTTTCAAAATCCTCTACCGAGGTGATTGCGTAAAGCTCGTTTTCGCCTAAGGGAAGCATACGCTTGCCCATAGTCTTGTAGATTTCCTTCGCTTCGTTTATATCGCCCATTCTCTCCGCATAGGGAGGGTTTGTGATAATCTTCGATTTGCCTTCGGGATATACAAAATCCTTCACGGCTCTCTTTTCAACCTTAATGTACTTGTCAACTCCTGCTTTCCACGCATTCTCACGGGTAAGCTCACACGCCGCCCTGTCAATATCAAAGCCAAGGGCAGTAAATTCACAGTCCTTTCGGATTGCCTCCCTCGCTTCATCGAATGCGTCCGCCCACACTCTTCTGTCAGCAAAGCCCCATTCCATTGCCGCAAAGTTACGGTTGAGGCATGGTGCAATATTCGCCGCCTTGAATGCCGCTTCGATAAGGATTGTACCGCTTCCGCAGAAAGGGTCGATTACTCTGTCACTGCTTCTTACACGTGCAAGGTCGATAATCCCTGCCGCAAGAGTTTCCTTTATAGGTGCGGCATTGGACATGGCACGGTAGCCGCGCTTGTGAAGCCCCACACCCGATGTATCGAGAGTCACCGTCATCTGATTCTTCATCAGCAGAAAATGTATGGGTAAAGTCACCCCTGTTTCGGGGAGGGTGTTTATCTTATACTTGTCCTGCATACGGATAACGAAGGCTTTCTTCATTGTACGCTGGATTGCAGGAATACTGGTAAGCTTTGAATTAAGGGAATGTCCCTTTACAATATGGATTTTGTCATTCTTTCCTGCGTATTCCTCTATGGGCACATTCTTCATATGGTTGAAAATATCATCAAAGGTGTTTGCAGTAAAGCTGTCAAGAACAATGCCTATTCTCTCGGCTACGGAACAAGTGATATTCGCTCTGGCAATAACGCTTTCATCACCTGTGAAATCAACACGGCCGTCACTGGCTTTAATGTTCTCGCCGCCTGCTCTCTTTATTTCAAAGGACAGGGTCTTTTCAAGCCCGAAGTGGCAGGGTGCAGTAAGATTGTATGTCATAATAAAATTTCCTTTTCTTTCATAAATTTACCGTGCAGTAATTTCACCGCACGGTAAAAGAATTATTCAAACTTGGGAGGTTCTTCCTCGTCATGCTCTGCCCAGTAGGTTCCGTCATGCTCCGAATCACAGCTTGCAGGATAATTGGACTCACGATAATAACCGATAGTAGTTTCGGGACATTTTGATGTTGCCAGAAGACCTGTTTCATTGCAGTAATTAAGCACCAGAACATCACTGTCGGGTACGAAGCTCTGCTCCGTTTCGATATCCTCAACAACCTCGTCCATTACATCGCTCCACACCTTTGCAAGTGTTTTCCAGCCTGCATAGCCTGCCTCATTTTTTGTGGCGATTTCATGGTTATCATCATGTGCAATACGGTAGCAGGCAACATATTCAGGTGTAAGACCGGCAAACAGAAGGTTTGATTCGTCGTTTGCGGTACCTGTCTTGCCCACAACCTCAACGTTGCCGAACTTTGCATACTGACCTGTTCCGTAGGGGTCGTCAATAACCTTTTTCATCATACGGTTGGTAATCCATGCGCTGTCCTCAGAGATTGCACGCTTGCCGTTGGTATCCTGTTCAAGAACAGTCTTACCGTTGCTGTCAACAACCTTTGAATAGAAATAAGGCTTATAGTACATACCGCCGTTGCCCATTATCTGGAAAGCAGCTGTAAGCTCAACAAGAGTTGCACCGTTTGTAAGAGCACCTGTTGCAAGAGGCGCATATGCCATATCGTTTGTGCTGTCAAGATGTGAGAAGCCAAGCTTGTTTACAAGGTGGTTGAATGCGTTTGCAAGGCCTATTTTGCTCATTGTTCTTGCGGCAATGGTGTTGGTGGACTTCTGAACGGCATACCATGCAGGGTAATAGTCGCCTGTACCGTAGTTGCCCTCATAGTTCATAGGCCAGTTTATTGTGCCTTCTTCCTCATCATACTCCTGTGCCGCAGTATATTCATCCTCAAGGCCGTAGCCTACAAAAACTCTGCCCGAAGCGTCCTTCATAAAGGTGGAGTATGTGATTAAATCCATATCAATTGCAAGGGAGTAGTTGGCAATAGGCTTGATGGTAGAACCGATGGCGCTTACGGTCTGTGTAGCACGGTTGAAGCAGTTGTCACCGGGCTTTTCACCGATACCGCCTGCAATAGCCTTTACATTTCCACGGTAGTCCATAATTACAAACGCACCCTGAATAAGGTTCTTGCTGTCAGAAGGCAGGGATGTGTCATATTCGGAAAGGCAGGTGTACGGGTCTTCAAATTTTGCCGAAAGGGTATCCTGCATATCAATATCCATATTGAGATATGCGGTATAACCGCCGCTGCAGAACTTTTCCCATGCGGCAGAATAGGAAATATCAAAAAGGTCGGCAAGGTCTGTTACAATCTGATTCAGAGCCGCATCAACATACCAGTTCTGTGAAACGGTGTAGTCGCCGTTCCATTCGTATGCAAAGGCTGTATCCTCACCGAGAATCGTATCCCACGACACATTTTCGTAATACAGGTCTGTTTCCGTTTCAACCTGCTCGCTGCGCTCGTCAATATAGCCGTACCAGTCACCCTCAACGGGAAGTCTGAACTTTACCTGTTCGGCAAGGGCGTCTTCGTATTCCTGAGTAGTGATATAGCCGTTTTCGTACATATGGCTTAAAGCATATTCCTGTCTGGTTTTTGACTGCTGCAGACTGCTGTAGGGATTATAGTTGGTAGGCGAACGTACAATACCCGCAAGGATTGCCGCCTCGGCTATGGTAAGCTCGCTTACATCCTTATCAAAATAATGATAAGCGGCAGAGCCGATACCGTAAGCAGTACCGCCGAAGCCGATACGGTTAAGATAGCTTTCAAGAATATCGAACTTTGTGTACTTGTTTTCAAGGGATAAGGCACGGAAAATTTCACGGAGCTTACGCCCGAAGGTGGTTTCGTTATCCTTTGTAATATCACGCACAAGCTGCTGGGTAATTGTAGAACCGCCTGCCGTACCGTCGGAGAAAACGGCCTGCACCGTAACGGTAAGCGTACGCTTCCAGTCTACGCCGTCGTGTTCAAAGAAACGCTCGTCCTCTACCGCAACGAATGCGTCAAGAACGTGCTGGGGAATATCCTCGATTTCAACCCATACACGGCTTTCATCACTGCTTATCTGCTTTAAGAGCACGTCCTCGTTATTCTCGTCCTTGGCATAGATAAAGCTGGAGTATGACAGCTCAACATCGGTAAGGTCAACGTCAAAGCTGCTTTCCGCAAACTGCATTACATACACACAGAGAGCGGTAGCAACAATACACAGGGTAATAATAAGTATCAGAATCATACTTAAAATCACAGTACCTGCCATGGAAAAGAATCCGCAGATTGCATTCACAACAGGGTGTCTGCGTGCGCTGTGATACTTTGCCGCTTTTTCCTCACTCTTGCTTTTTTTTACGGTTCTTGTATCCGCTGCGTAGTCCTCATCATTGATTTTTACGTATTTTATCTTTTTGTTTTTGCCCATATAATTTCCTTTTTCCTTTATATAAAAAGCCTTAAATTTGTTCTATAAATTTATTCTATCATATTATTATACCATACTTTTGACGAAATGTTAATACCTAAATGAAAAAATTATGATTTTTTTAATAATTCTGCATTTACAGCAGTATAAATGCCGCACCTGCGCCGTTAATTGTGACTTTTTCTCCATTCAGAGCAGGCCTTGCACCTGTGGAATATATGATTTCCCTGCCACCGCAATCAGCTTCACAGGGCTTATCCGCAGGATTAATAACAACCATAATTGCCTGTTCGTCACAGCTTCTTTTGTAAACCAGCGGATAACCGTCTCCGATAAACTCAACCGAAGCGTTACTCTGAAGCGCGTTGTTTGCCATTCGTACAGAAATAAGACGCTTTACCTCGCTTCTGAGGGAGTTTTCGTCATTCATCTGACTGAGTGCGTCGGGTCTGTCGGAGCTGTCGTCCTGCTTTATGTATAATTTTTCCTTTGGTGCGGAGGAGAAGCCTGCATTTGTGGTTTTATCCCACTGCATGGGTGAGCGGGAGCCTGTTCTGCCGTAACCGCCCTCAACGGAAACAAGATTTTCCACATAGCGCATACCGATTTCATCGCCGTAATAGATAAAAGGCGCACCCGGAACAGATAACAGGAATGCGAAGGCAACCTTCATTTCTTCATAGTCCAGTCGTCTTGCAAGTCTGTCCATGTCGTGATTGCCCGAAGGAATACAGATAAGACCCTTGCCGTCTGTTTTTGAATAATTTTCCTTGTATGCGGCAATAAATTCCTTTGCGCTGCCCTTTCCCCTGCGGCTGAAATAAGGCTCGTCACAGCGGAAAAGGTCGTTGTAGTGTGATGGACCGAAATGCAGGAGAAAATCCATATGAAAGCCGCCGAGAAGAGACTTGTCGGGCTCGCCCCACTCAGATACAATTGCCGCTTCGGGGAATTCGGCGTCAAGGAACTTTCTGAAATCCTGCCATAATGCAACCGTTCCCTTTCCGTCCTCGTCATTCTTTACAAGGGAGCCTGCCATATCCACTCTGAAGCCGTCACAGCCAAGACCCAACCAGAAACGCATTACATTCTTCATGGCCTCTCTTGTAGCCATGGGCCCTTCCGCATCCATAGCCTGATGCCAGCTTTTCGTAGGCTTGTAATAGCCGTAGTTGAGGGCAGGCTGCATAGAGAAGAAGTTGAGCGCAACCGAGCCGTCACGCTGGGTGATTCCTCTGAGGCAATGAAGCTCAGTGGATTCCCATATGCTGTCCGTCCAGATATAGCGGTCGCTGTATTCGTTTCGTGCAGGCTCAGCGGATTTTTTAAACCATTCGTGTTCCACGGAAGTATGCCCCGGTACAAGGTCAAGTATTACGTGCATATGACGCTTGTGCGCTTCGTTGAAAAGGTTTACTAAATCCTCATTTGTGCCGTATCGGGGTGCAACAGTGCAGTAGTCCTGCACATCATAGCCTGCGTCACCGAAAGGAGACAGGAAACAGGGGTTAATCCAGACTGCATTACAGCCAAGGTCAAGGATATAGTCCAGCTTTTCGGTAATACCGTTTATGTCGCCGATGCCGTCCCCGTTGGTATCATTGAAGGACTGAG
>CAZGRB010000005.1:4155-27695 GCA_964527695.1 uncultured Ruminiclostridium sp. | reverse complement strand
GAAGCTCGGGAGTTCTTTCGAGAGAAGCTTCACCTGCTTCTATTGTAGTCTTGAATACCGTGATAAAATCATCGGTTTCCTCTGCTTTTGCCGCCGCAGCTTCGCCTGCTTCTCTTGAAACTGTAAGCACGGTACCCTCGGTAGGCTTCATTACGGACTTATATGCCGCCTTTACACCCAGATTGAGGGCATCGGCAAAATCCTTACCGTTTACGGTTGCTTTACCCTTAAAGCCTTTGGAAATACCTCTGAAAAGGAGAGAGAGAATTACACCGGAGTTTCCTCTTGCGCCACGGAGCATAGCTGTAGCAACAGCTTCGGAGACAGCGCCTGCCGTAACGTCGTCGCCCATCTTTTTAAGCTCGGGAACTGCGTTCTTGATAGTCATGGACATATTTGTACCTGTATCACCGTCGGGAACAGGGAATACGTTCAGTTCGTCAACCTCATTCTTGTTGTTGGCAATGTTGTTTGCACCCGAGATAATACTATCCCGGAGAAGCTTACCGCTGATTTCCAAAAATACACTTCCTTTTTATCGTTATTGAAAAATATTTACTCAGTTTACAAGGTCGTCTATATATACGTCAACCTTTTCTACGTTAAGACCTGTCTGCTCATTGATGATAAAGCTGAGCTTCTCCTGAATATTATCAGTAAGAGCAGTAGTGTTTGTTCCGTATACAATGGCAATATGAAGCGCAATGCGGACTTTGCCGTCGGCAATTCTGATGTTGATACCCTTGCTTTCGCTGAAAAACTTTCCTGCAACAGGGATGGAGGTAATTATGTCTTCATACTTATTACAGGGGGTAAGACCTGCAACACCAAAGCAAGATGTTACCGCAGAACTGATAAGTGTGTAGAAGAACGCTTTAGTATAACGGATTTTTCCAAGATGATTCTGAATTACTACCATAAATCTGACCATTCCTTTCTACGGAAAATACAAACATTAATATTATACACTATTTTGTTTTAAATTTCAAGCCCTATTCGGGATTTACTATAATTTTAAATGGAGCATCTATGCTTCTGCAAGCTTCTTCTGCTGCATTCATCTCTCTGAAAACGCCGAAAACCGTGCTTCCGCTGCCTGTAAGTATTGAGCCGAGAGCACCGTATTTACGCATTGTATCGGTAATTGCGGTAATTCTTTCGTCGTCATACAGCTTTTCAAAAACGTTATACATTTTTCCTGCCCATTTTTCTGCGCCGAGAGGAAGTACGTCAACAAATTCTTCAAAATCTGTACTTTCGGGTACAGGATTTATGTCATAAGCTTTATAGGCTGCGGGTGTACTGCATGAAAAATCAGGCTTTACTATAAGGAAATAACAATCACGGAAGCAGTTTACCCGTGTCATTTTATCGCCTATGCCCTTGCATGCCATAGTTCCGCCCATAATGCAGAAGGGCACATCCGCACCCAGCTTCGCGCCGATTTCACAGAGCTTTTCAAGGCTAAGAGGATAATCATAAAGCTTGTTGAGAGCATTCAGAACTGCCGCACCGTCGGTGCTTGAACCGCCAAGACCCGCTTCAAGAGGGATATTTTTACTGATTCTGATATTCACTCTTGCTTTATTGTCTGTTTCTGACATAAAAGCCGCCGCCGCTTTATAAGCGATATTCTTTTCGTTGCAGGGGACAGCGGGATTGTCGCATTCTATGAAAATGCCGTTGCCCTTGTAAACCTCTACGGTTACGTTGTCATGGAGAAAAATCTGCGTCATTACCGTATTCAGGGTGTGGTATCCGTTTTCCAGCCTGCCTGTAATATCAAGAAAAAGATTTAACTTTGCAAATGCTTTAATTTCTGATTTCATCGAGGAATTCCTTTATACGCTTGAGCGCTGTGTTGATATGATTGATGGAATATGCATAGCTTACACGGATATAGCCTTCACCGCTGTCGCCGAATGCGTCTCCGGGAACGACTGCCACGTGCTTCTTGTAGATAAGCTCCTCGCAGAACTGTTGAGAGGTCATGCCTGTGGATTTAATGCAGGGGAATACGTAGAATGCACCCTCAGGCTCAAAGCATTCCAGCCCCATTTCATTGAAGCCCTTTACAATAAGCTTTCTTCTCATATCATATTCGCTCACCATGTTATCAACGTCTGCACGGCAGTCACGGAGTGCGGTAACTGCGGCGAACTGGCTTACAGTAGGTGAACACATGATTGCATACTGATGAATTTTAAGCATCTGCGTCAGAATCGGCTCAGGGCCTGCCGCAAAACCGAGTCTCCAGCCTGTCATAGCGAATGCTTTTGAAAATCCGTTTATAACGATTGTGCGTTCCTTCATTCCGTCAATTTCCGCAATTGAAACGTGAGGTACACCGCCGTATGTAAGCTCGGAATAGATTTCGTCGGAAATAACGATTATGTCCTTATCCCTGAGAACAGAGGCGATCTCCTCTAAATCCTCACGGCGCATAACCGCGCCTGTAGGATTGTTCGGGAAGGGGAGAATCAGAGCCTTTGTCTTAGGTGTGATTTTTTCAAGAAGCTGCTTTGCTGTCAGCTTGAACTTGTCTTCAACTCTTGTCTCAATGGGAACGGCAACACCGCCTGTAAGCTCAACCATAGGTGCATAGCACACAAAGGAAGGCTCGGGAACAAGTACCTCGTCGCCGTAGTTTACAAGGGCACGGATAGCTGCGTCAATCGCTTCCGAACCGCCCACTGTAACAAGAATTTCATGCTTCGGGTCATAGGAGCAGTGGATTCTCTCGGTAAGATAGTCGTTGATAGCTTCTCTTAAAGCTTCAAGGCCCGAATTTGATGTATATGTTGTCTTGCCCTTTTCAAGGGTATGGATTGCCGTACGTCGGATAGCGAAAGGAGTCTTGAAATCAGGCTCGCCTACGGAAAGGCTGATGATATTATCCATAGTAGCGGCAATATCAAAGAATTTTCTTATGCCTGAAAACTTTATGCCCTGTACTCGCTCCGATAAAATATTATCGTAATTCATCACGGTGAAACAAGGCTCCTTTCATCTGCGTAGCTGTTTTCAAAATGCACACCCTTTTCCTTATAACGGCGGAGAATGAAGTGTGTTGTTGTGGAGAGTACTCCGTCAATGGGTGCAAGCCTGTCAGATACAAAAAGAGCAACCTCACGGAGGTTTGTTCCTCTTACTGTTACGGAAAGGTCAAATGCACCGCTCATAAGATAAACACTGTCAACCTCGGGGTGCTGTGCAATCATAGCGGCAATATCGTCGTAGCCGCACTGAACCTGAGGTGAAACCTTAAGCTCAATGAAAGCGGTAACACAGTTCTTGTCAAATTCTTCTTCGTTTATGATAGCGGAGTAACCGATGATTGTACCTTCCTTTTCAAGCTGTGCAATCTTTTCCGCAACTTCCTTTTCGGTAATTCCCAGCATAACTGCCAGTTCCTCGTTGGAAAGACGGGCGTTCTGTCTGAGTAATGCAACTAATTTTTTCATAATAATTCGTCCTTTCGTCAGATTTCAATGAATTCGGGTTTTCTGTTTATGAAGCAGGCGATTTCTTTGAAGCCTGCATTTTTAGCAATTTCAATTCCTTCTGCAATTCCTTTTCCAAGGTCTGCGCAGCAGTGTGCGTCAGAGCCTATTGTAAGGATTCTTCCGCCAAGGTCATAGAAACGCTTCACATATTCGTAATCGGGCAGGGGTCTGCCGATTTTCTGTCTGAGACCTGATGTGTTTATTTCGATACCCATATCGTTTTTTATAAGGGCGCGGAAAATTTCATCAATTATGCTTTCGTAAGGCTTCATATCCACGGGAATACCCTTATCGCCGACTATGTAACGGAGAGGGTAGGTGAGATGTCCGAGAACATCGAACTGTCCCCATTCAGACATTTCCAGCAGTTCTTCAAAATAGATGTCCAGCAGGAACTGAGGGTCGATTTCGTTGTAATCCAGGAAATAGAAATCGTCATAGCCTCTTACCATATGGCATGAGCCGATGATGAAGTCGTAATCGTAGCTGTCCAGCATACGATTTGTAAGATTCATGTCGTGTAACGCCTGACCCAGTTCAACACCGTACTGTAAGCTTATTCTGTCCTTGTATTTTTCCTTTAACTGAGGCAGAATTACCGATGACTGACGCACAGGTTCTTCATAAAGAAATTCCTCGTCGTAGAACTTATTGATTTCAAGGTGATCTGTAATTGTATAATGCTTCATTCCGAGTTCAATAGCACGGAGCACCATTTCCTCCACGCTGTTTTCACCGTCAGGTGACTGAGTAGAGTGGTTATGGAAATCAAAAGGTATATTCATTCTGTTTTTCCTTTCAAAGTTTTCTACACATTAATATATACAGTTTTATTTTACCATATTTTTTGTAATTTGTCTATAATTTTATTCAAATTCTTATCAATATAATTTTATATGTATTGTCAGAAAATTATCGTAATCTATTTACAATTCCGAAAAAATGTTGTATAATACTCTTTGTATGAGCAGAATAATGCTGAAAAAACAGGCTTACGCCTTTTAAAGAAAGGAAATATATTATGAGAGCAGTAGTAGCAGTAATCGGTAAGGATACAGTAGGTATTCTTGCCAAGGTAAGTACAATCTGTGCAGATTACAATGCAAATGTAATGGATGTTACACAGACAATCATGCAGGATTTATTCGCAATGACAATGCTTGTTGACATTACAAACTGCACCGAGCAGTACAGCGTTCTTGCAGAAAAGCTGAAGAAGTGCGGCGAAGAAATGAATCTTCAGATTCACGTAATGCACGAAGATATCTTCAATTCCATGCACAGAATATAAGCGGGGGTTACATATATGCTTAATTCCAATGACATTTTAGAAACCATAAAGATGATACAGGAGGAGAACCTTGATATCCGTACAATTACAATGGGTATTTCTCTCCTTGACTGTATCGACAGCGATATTGACAAGTCCTGCACAAAGGTGTATGACAAGATGATGCGCCTTGCCTGCAATCATGTGAAGACAGGCGAGGAAATTGAAGCACGCTACGGTATTCCGATTATCAATAAGCGCCTTTCCGTAACACCTATCGCAATGCTTGCGGCGGCAGCAAAGGGCAGTCCTGTGAAGTTTGCCAAAACTCTTGAAAAGGTAGCAAATGAGACAGGTGTAAACTATGTCGGCGGTTACTCTGCACTTGTTCACAAGGGCTTTTCTGCAGGCGACCTTGAATTAATCAACTCTATTCCCGAAGCTCTTTCAGAAACATCTAAAGTATGTTCTTCCGTAAATGTAGGTTCGACCCGCGCAGGTATAAATATGGATGCAGTTGCGCTTATGGGTAAGATTATCCGTGAAGCTGCTGAAAAGACAGCTGATAATTTCTGCTTTGGTGCAGCAAAAATCGTAGTATTCTGCAATGCCGTTGAGGATAACCCCTTTATGGCAGGTGCATTCCACGGTGTTGGCGAGCCTGACTGCGTTATCAACGTAGGTGTAAGCGGCCCTGGCGTAGTCCGTTCCGCTGTTTCCAAGATGCCTGATGCATCTATTAATGAAATTGCCGATGTAATTAAAAAGACAGCATTCAAGATTACCCGTATGGGTCAGCTTGTCGGTAACGAAGCAAGTAAGGCTCTCGGTGTACCTTTTGGTATTGTTGACCTTTCTCTTGCTCCCACACCTGCTGTCGGCGACAGTGTTGCACATATCTTGGAAGAAATCGGTCTTGAAAAGTGCGGTGCATACGGCACAACCGCAACTCTTGCGCTCCTTAACGATGCTGTAAAGAAGGGCGGCGTAATGGCTTCTTCAAGAGTAGGCGGGCTTTCAGGCGCATTTATTCCCGTATCCGAGGACGCAGGTATGATTGACGCCGTAAACTGCGGTGCGCTCTGCCTTGAAAAGCTTGAAGCAATGACCGCAGTATGCTCTGTCGGCCTTGATATGTTTGTTGTTCCGGGTGATACATCTGCGGACGTTCTTTCCGCTATTATCGCAGATGAAGCGGCAATCGGTATGGTAAACAGCAAGACAACTGCTGTACGTGTAATTCCCGCAATCGGCAAGAAGGAAGGGGAAGTGCTTGAATTCGGAGGACTCTTCGGCAGCGGCCCCGTAATGTCCATCAACAAGTTCTCGCCTTCAAAGTTCATCTCCAGAGGCGGTCATATTCCTGCACCTCTCCAGAGCTTAAAGAACTGATTTTATCAAATAATTTTACGCCTGCATATAATGAAGCAGAACTCCTCTCAACTGAAAGGCGGTGCTTGTATGCAGGCGTTACTATTGTTCCTTACAATATTTTTTGGTATTTTCGGTGCGGCAGTTTTTGTAATAATTGCATACAATGCCGCAATCAAAAGGATTATTAAAAGAAAGGAGAGACGCAATGGCAGGCGAAAATGAACTTCAGATTCTTCAGGGTGTTGTTGAAGAAGTTATCTACAAAAACCCCGACAACGGTTATATCGTAATTGCTCTTGATGTAAACGGTGCGCCCGAAACCGCTGTGGGTACACTGGGCGATATAGTCGAGGGCGAAAGCATAAAGCTGCTTGGAAATTATATTGCGAGCGCAAAATACGGCAGGCAGTTCAAGGCTGAAACCTGTGAGCGTACTCTTCCCACTACCGCCAATGAAATCCGCCGCTATCTCGGCAGCGGCATAATAAAGGGTATGGGACCTGCAATGGCGAAGAAGATTGTAGCTGTTTTCGGGGCCGAATCCCTTGATATTATTGAAAATGAGCCTATGCGTCTTGCTGAAGTCAATGGAATCAGCGAGGATAAAGCGCTCTACATATCCCACGAATTCCGTAAGCTCAATGGTATAAAGACAATTATTGAATTTCTCCAGAAATATGATATAAGCCCTGTGACAGCTTCTCTTGTATGGAAGATTCATGAGGAAGAAAGCGTTTCTGCTGTGAGGAAAAACCCCTACATACTCTGTGATGACGGCATTGATATTGATTTTACCATTGCTGACAGAATGGCATACGACCTTGAGCTTGATATGTTCAGCAGTGAACGAATCAGGGCGGGAATATGCTATGTCCTGCGTGAAAACGCTTTTGCAGGGCATACCTGTCTGCCCAAGGAAGTGCTGATGGAACGGGTATGCACAATACTGGGTGTTTCCGAGGACGATTTTGATACCGCACTTTATAAGGGTGTAAAGGAAAACAGGCTTGCGTTTCATATTACAGAAAAGCGTACATATGTTTTTCTTGTTGAATACTATCATGCAGAAATGTATATAGCTTCAAAAATTGCAGTAATGCTGAAGCTTTCAGCACCTCTTGACAAGGATTTCTCCGAGGAGATAGCAGGTGTCGAGTGGACTGAAAATATACAGTATGAGGAATTGCAGAAGTCGGCAATCAATGCCGCTATGGGCAACAATCTGTTCATTCTCACAGGCGGCCCGGGTACAGGTAAAACCACAACCCTTAATGCTGTAATCCAGCTCTGTCAGGCAAAGAGAAAGCGTCTTTCCCTTGCTGCTCCCACAGGACGTGCGGCTAAACGAATGTCCGACCTTACAGGCTGCCCCGCCAAGACTATACACAGACTTCTTGAGGTTGATTTTTCCAAGGAAAACAGGCTTAAATTCAAGCACAATGAACTTAATCCTCTGAAAGCTGATGTAGTAATAATAGACGAGATGTCAATGGTTGATACATTGCTGTTTGAAGCTCTGCTCCGTGCAATAAAACCCGAAAGCAAGCTGATTATGGTAGGCGACTCCAACCAGCTTCCCAGCGTAGGCGCAGGAAACGTACTCCGTGACCTTATTTCCTCGGGTCTTATTCCCACAGTTGAACTAAAGGAAATTTTCCGACAGGCAGCAGAAAGTCTGATTGTAACCAATGCCCATAAAATTGTAAACGGCGTTAATCCCGAACTTGACGAGCGTAAAAAGGATTTCTTCTTTATGCCTACCCGAAGCGATGAGGAAACAGCACGGCTGGTTATTGACCTTGTACGTACAAGGCTTCCCAAATCCTACGGATATTCACCTATTGACGATATACAGATACTTTCTCCCACCAAAATCGGTGCAGCAGGCACAAAGGAGCTTAACCGCTGTCTGCAGCTTGCTCTGAATCCTCCTGCACGTGATAAAAAGGAAATCCGATTTTTTGATGTTGCATTCCGACTCGGAGACAAGGTCATGCAAGTCAAGAACGATTATGATGTTGCATGGAAAAAAGGCGGCGAAAGCGGTCTCGGTATTTTTAACGGCGACATCGGAATTATAATTGAGGTTGATTCCCACAACGGTGTAATGAAAATAGATTTTGACGGACGTATTGCCGTTTATACAACTGAAATGCTTAACAAGCTGGAGCACGCCTATGCAATCACAATCCACAAGAGTCAGGGCAGTGAGTACAAAGCAGTTGTAATGCCGCTTACAGGCGAACTGGACAGGCTTCTGTACCGCAATCTTCTGTATACAGGCATTACCCGTGCCAAGGAAAATATAAT
This sequence comes from uncultured Ruminiclostridium sp., assembly GCA_964527695.1. Taxonomy (GTDB): domain Bacteria; phylum Bacillota; class Clostridia; order Oscillospirales; family Ruminococcaceae; genus Ruminiclostridium_E. Next base: position 19,235 of record CAZGRB010000005.1, on the reverse strand, counting down.
CCTGATAGGGCAGAGAAACGTAGTCAATGCCATGGTTCAGAACAACAGGAAAACCTGCCGTTATTCCTGCATGAAACGGCTTCTTGAAGAAAAATTCAAGGAAAACCTTTTTGATGAAGATTAGTACTTGCTTTTTTTGAAAATAACTGTTATAATAAGAAAGATTGCTTAGAAAAGAAAGGACATTATAATATGAAGCTTGGTATGGTTGGCTTACCTAATGTAGGTAAGAGTACACTTTTTAACGCACTTACAAATGCAGGAGCGGAATCCGCAAACTATCCCTTCTGCACAATCGAGCCTAACGTCGGTATCGTTTCCGTTCCCGATGAAAGACTTGATAAGCTTGCAGAAATGTATAATCCCGATAAGTTTACTCCCGCAGTACTTGAATTCGTTGATATTGCAGGTCTTGTAAAGGGCGCTTCAAACGGCGAAGGTCTCGGCAACAAGTTCCTCTCCAATATTCGTGAGGTTGATGCAATTGTTCATGTTGTACGCTGCTTTGAGAACGATAATATTGTTCATGTTGATGGCAGCATCGGCGCTGAACGTGATATTGAAACAATCAACTTAGAGCTTATTTTCAGCGATATGGAAATTCTCGGCAGAAGAATTGATCGTACAAAGAAGATGCTGAAGGGTGACCGCTCCTTACAGAAGGAAGTTGATTTCCTTGAAAGCTTACTGGCGCATCTCGAAAACGGCAAGTCCGCACGTTCCTATGATTTCAGCGAGGATGAGCTTGCTATCATAAAGGATACACCCCTCCTTTCCAATAAGCCTGTAATCTATGCGGCAAATTTAAGCGAAGATGATTTCAAGAATGACTATGAAAAGAATACCCAGTATCAGGCAGTAAAGCGCATTGCAGAAGAGGAAAACAGTGCTGTTCTTCCTATATGCGCTCAGATTGAAGCTGATATTTCCGATATGGACGCTGAGGAAAAGGAAATGTTCTTATCCGACCTTAATCTTTCCGAATCGGGACTCAGCAGAATTATCAAAACAGGCTACAGCCTTCTCGGACTTATCTCCTTCCTTACAGCGGGTCCCACAGAGGTGCGTGCATGGACAATCACAAAGGGAACTAAAGCGCCTCAGGCAGCAGGTAAGATTCACACCGACTTTGAAAAGGGCTTTATCCGTGCCGAGGTTGTGGCATTCGATGACTTAGTGGCTCACGGCGGTATGACAGGTGCAAAGGAAAAGGGACTCGTTCGTCTTGAGGGTAAGGAATATGTAATGAATGACGGCGATGTTGTTGTATTCAGATTTAACGTATAATTATGAGAATCAATAAATCAAAAAATACAAATAAGCGTGTAGCAGGTGTTCTGTTCGTGCTTCAGGTTATTTTCGGCACATTGCCTGCTGTTGTGCTGGTTATTTTTGCATTGCAGAGTGCCAGCGACGGTGGAAAGCACTATGTCTGGGCATATATCTGTGCAGCTGCTATCATAATGTGCGGTTTTGCATACATTATTCTCAGCCGTAAGTACAACATTATCTATTCAGGTCTGAAGGGCGAGAAGCTGTTGTCCAAAATAGCCAAGAAGCATAAGAATGATTATAATATCTTTCTTAATCTTCCTATAAGATACAAGCGTAACCGTTCGGAAATAGATATGCTTATGGTAAGCGAAAACGGTATACTTATCGTAGAGGTAAAGAATCATTCGGGAACTCTTGTGGGCAGTGACAAGGACGAAATGTGGTGCCAGTATAAGCATTATAAGGACGGAAGAAGCACCGAATCCGAAATGAAGAACCCTATAAAGCAGATTTCCCGTCAGCGTGATATTCTGAAAAATATCCTCCGTTCCCACGGCTATGACGTGTGGATTGACGGTGTTGTGTATTTTTCTAATCCTATGGTCCGCCTGAAGCTGGGACTTTCAGGTGTGAACAGCAATGTTGTTTCAGGTGAAAAGGAACTGAATAAATTCATTGAGGATTATAATCCGTCCAAAAAGCTAAGCTCAGAGGATGTTGATGAAATAGTGGCAATTCTCAGGAAAATGCTTCAGTAATACAGAACAGGCATCCGCCGTATAGGAGCTTCAATCCCGCTGCTTTTCAGCAGCGGGATTAATCATTTTCTATAAAAGACGCCAAAAGGCACAAGTCGGTTAGTCTCAAGTTGTGACCTTAAACAATTTTGTCACTTGTTTTTTGTGAAATCACATAAATTTTACACTTTTGAGAAAAACTTTTATATAACTTGTTGACAAATTGTGCAATTTGGTATATAATGTGAATTGTAAGAGGAACATATTGTTACTCTTGCTGATTGACTAAATTAAATTTAAATGACCTCCATTTATTTTTAGTTTTTTAGTTGTCTCCTTTCTTTTGTTCTACACATTATACATTATTTGATTTGAAAGTCCTGCGTGGGCTTTCTTTTTTTGCTTTTTTTACCTTTGCTATTGCTTTTTTCTTATTTTTTTGATATAATGATAATGTATTGAATAATATCCTGAAATGAAGAAGGAATATAGAGAAATGAAAAAAATCACAGAAGCAAAAAGAATTGTAATAAAAGTAGGTACATCTTCACTCTGCTATAAGACGGGTAATCTCAATATCCGTCGTGTTCAGAAGCTTATTGAGGTTATGGCAGACCTTAAAAACGAGGGCAGAGATGTAATTTTTGTAACATCCGGTGCTGTAGGCATCGGTGTAGGCCGAGCAGGTCTTTCAGAACGCCCTAAGGATATGCCCACAAAGCAGGCGTGTGCCGCAATCGGACAGTGCGAGCTTATGAATATATACGACCGTGAATTTTTAAAATACAATCATACAGTGGCACAGCTTCTTGTGACCCGTGATGTAATCAGCAACAAGATTCGCCGTGAAAATGCGTTCAATACGCTTCACAGGCTTCTTGAAATGGGTGCTGTACCGATTATCAATGCAAATGACACTGTTTCAATTGAACAGCTTGACTTTGATGAAAACGATACTCTTTCCGCAATTGTTGCAGGTCTCTGCGAAGCGGATTTACTTATAATTCTTACAGACGTAGACGGACTTTATGACAAAAATCCTTCTCTCCCCGATGCAAAGCATATTCCCGTTGTGTCAAAGGTTACTGACGATATGATAGCTGCCGCAGGCGAAAAGGGCAGCGAGCTTGCCAGCGGCGGAATGATTACAAAGCTTGAAGCAGCGGTTATTGCAGGTGAAAACAATATTCCAACCGTAATTATAAAAGGCGACCGCCCCGAAAATCTCTACGATTTATTCAGCGGTAATGCAAAATATACATTATTCGATTTAGGCGAGTAAGAAAGGAAAGAAAATGAGCTACATAGATGAACTCGGCGTTGCAGCAAAGAAAGCTGAACGTGAAATTATAAAGGAAGGCACCGTTCAGAAAAATACCGCCCTCCGTGCAATTGCTGATAAGCTCCTTTCAAACAAGGAACTGATTATTAAGGAAAATGCACGCGATATTGAAAATGCCAAAATCAACGGTATGTCAGAATCATTGATTGACCGTCTCACCCTTACAGAAGCAAGAATTGAGGGTATGGCTGAGGGTGTTACACAGATTATTTCTCTCAAAGACCCTATCGGCGAAGTTGTCGGCGGAGAGGAGCTTCTCAACGGTCTTAAAATCGTAAAGAAGCGTGTTCCCCTCGGTGTAATCGGTATTATCTTTGAATCCCGTCCCAATGTTACGGTTGATGCGGCTGCACTTTGTCTCAAATCGGGCAATGTATGTATTCTCCGAGGCGGCAGTGATGCAATCTGCTCCAATAAGTGCCTTGTAAAGCTTATGCGTGAGGCTGTTGAAGAAGCTGGTCTTTGTCCAGATGTTATACAGCTTGTAGCTGATACATCCCGTCTTGTTGCAAACGAGCTTATGAAGGCTGATAAGTATGTTGACGTGCTTATTCCCCGTGGCGGCGGCGGACTTATCCGTTCCGTAATGCAGAATTCCACCATTCCCGTTATCCAGACAGGCGAGGGCAACTGTCACGTTTATGTTGACAGATTTGCAGATATTGAAATGGCGGTGAATATTGTAAATAATGCCAAGACCCAGCGTCCCAGCGTATGCAATGCTATCGAAAATGTGCTTGTCCACAAGGATGTTGCCGAACAATTCTTTACAGCTCTTAAAGAAAAATGGACTGATAAGGTGAAGATTATCGGCGATGAAGCAACATCAAGATATATCCCTGTTGACCATATAGCGGAGGACGAGGACTATCGCAAGGAATTTCTTGATTATGTAATTGCAGCAAAGGTTGTAGGAAGTGTTGATGATGCAATCGAGCATATCAACCGATTCGGCACAAAGCACAGTGAATGTATTGTTACCATAAATCTGGACAATGCTGAGAAATTCCAGCGTTTAGTTGACGCTGCGGCAGTTTATGTGAACGCAAGTACTCGTTTTACAGACGGTTTTGAGTTCGGTCTGGGCGCAGAAATCGGTATTTCCACACAGAAGCTCCACGCAAGAGGGCCTATGGGACTTCAGGCGCTTACTACTTATAAATATCTTATCAACGGCAACGGACAGATAAGAGGATAAATGTTCATAGAACATCAGAAAGGCATTTTGATAAATGGGTAAGAAAAGAACCAAGAAAAAACAGAATAAGGTAGTTGCTGACCGGCTTGCTGAGCAGGTGAACAAGGAGACCGAGGAACAGCTCGGCGAATCTGTTGTTGTAAGAGAAAGCATCGGCTCGGCACTCAGAGAGGATTACAGCGAAGTATCCGCCGTAGCTGAACCTCTTCAGGAGGAAACACAGGAGGAGACAGTTGCAGAAGCTGCCCCTCGTCCGAATAAGTTTTATCTTATATTTGCAGTTTTCATAATTGTAATGTCAATTATAGGAATTGTGTCAACTGTTCAGTTCACAGTACGTACCGTGAACGAAATAGCTGACCAGAAATCACTGAAAAATGAAATTGCATTATTCTTGTATCCAGTGGTTACGGTTGACCCTCCCGCTTTCAAGACAACTGAGGAAATCCCTGCTACGGTAGTTATTGAATCGGCTATATGGCGTATTATCCTTACAGGTGATAACAGCAATTATGAAAAGCTGTACAATACATATATGTATGTTCCTGCGGTAGATGTGGAGTTTTCTATTAAATCGCTATACGGAAATGAGGCAGTGATTCAGCATCAGACAGTAGGCAGTGCAAGCACCTCGTTCACATATAACGAGGATGCGAACACATATCTTGTTCCGATTAATCCTCGCTATACAGCTTATTCTCCCGTAGTTACCGAAATTTCCAATGTTGGTGAGCTTTACACAGTAAAGGTTGATTATATGCCTCCTACGGCACTTACAATTGAAGGAATCAAGATGGATAACTCAGCTGCAAAGACTATGGAATACACACTCTCAAAGTCAAGAAACAGTATGACTATTCATTCAGCCAAGAATGCAACAAATCTCGGTGAAGCGTATGAATATTAAGGCTGTAATTTTTGACCTTGACGGTACTGTTATTGATACTGAAAAGCTGTTGGTAAAGTACTGGTGTATAGCTGCAAACGAGTTTGGATTTCCTATGGAACGGGAACACGCTCTTCAGCTCAGAAGCCTTGCAAGAAAATATGCTGAGCCGCTTTTAAAGGAATGGTTTGGCGAAAAATGCGATTATATGACAGTAAGAAATCGTCGTATGGAGCTTATGACTGGGCATATAATTGAAAATGGTCTTGATGTAAAGGCTGGTATAAAAGAACTGCTTGTCTGGCTGGGTGAAAATGGTTATAAGCGTGCCGTTGCTACGGCAACTGACCTTACAAGAGCAGGAAAGTACCTGACAGACGTAGGTTTGTATGACTATTTTGATTGTATTATTTCTGCACATCAGGTTGAAAACGGAAAGCCGAAGCCTGACGTATATCTGTATGCGGTTAATCAGTTGGGGCTGACTCCCGGTGAATGTATTGCCGTTGAGGATTCGCCCAATGGTGTTATTTCCGCAAGCGACGCAGGCTGTAAAACCATAATGGTTCCTGATTTGTCCAAACCTGACGAGGATTTGAAAAAGCGGCTGTATGCCGTTTGCGAAAAGGCGTCGGATATTATAAAAGTATTATCCTGATAAACGTTCTTAAAAGGAGTTTTATATGAACATTCTGTCTCTGTATGACCTCAATTCAAATGTTTCCTCAAATTCCGAGCAGTTTATCTGTGAGGCTGAGGAGCTTTACAAAAGCAGAATATATACTGTTGCGGAGCATCTTTCCGAAAACAGTGCTGATATGCCGATTATTCTTATTTCGGGCCCCTCAGGCTCAGGTAAGACAACAACAGCGCTTCGCCTCGGTACAATGCTTGAACAGCAGGAAAGGGTTGTTCATACAATTTCTATGGATAACTATTTCATTCCTATTGACGACCCCAGAAATGAGGTTGACGAGGACGGGCGCATAGATCTCGAATCTCCCAAAAGACTGGATATGGAACTTCTGAATGAACATCTGAGAATGCTGTGGAAGTGCGAGGAAATTGAAATTCCCACTTTTGATTTTGCGCTGCAGCAGCGTTTTCCCGGGAAGAAAATGAGGCGTAATCATGGTGAATTTGTAATTATCGAGGGAATACACGCACTTAATCCACAGATTACAGGCAATATCGGCAAGCATGCTACCACTGTTTACGTGAGCGTAAGAACAAGACTCAAGAATGAGGAGGGCGAGCTTCTTCACCCTTCAAAAATCAGACTTATGCGTCGTCTTGTGCGTGATAAGCTGTTCCGTGGCCGTGATGCGGCAGGCACTCTTGATTTCTTCAAATGGGTAGAGCGTGGTGAGCAGAAGTTTATAATGCCCTACAAGGGAAATGCAATGTATGATATTGATACATTTATTTCTTATGAGCCTGCAGTTTATAAGCCTTTTGTCCTGAATGAGCTTCTCGCTGTTAAGGATACATACCCCGAATATGAGGATTACACGGATTTAGAGGAATTCCTTGCTGAAATTGAGGATATGAACAGGGAAAATGTCCCTCTTAATTCTCTTGTGCGTGAATTTGTAGGCGGAAGTAATTACGTTTACTGATTGTTAGTTTTTAACAAATTTAAAAAAAATCAAGAAAATTTTTATTAATTTTGCTGAAATACTTGATTTTATTTAAAAAATGTTGTATAATTAGTTTACAAGCAATTGTAAATCATGATATCAAGGATGGTATAAGCGTATGGAAACAAATATTTTGCTTGAAAGCGGAACAAATGAACTTGAACTTCTCGAGTTTTTCGTAGGAAACGAAGACTATGGTATCAATATTGCGAAGGTAAGTGAAATCCTCACTTATCGTCCCGTTACACCTATGCCCTCGGCGCCTGAGGAAATAGAAGGTGTATTTATGCCCCGTGATAAGCTGATTACTGTCGTTGATTTACATAAGGTTCTCGGCATTCCTCAGCCTGAAGGCAGCGAGGGCCTGCTCATTGTGTGTGAATTCAATCAGCTTGATATCGCATTCCATGTATCCACTGTAAAGGGTATTCAGCGTATCAGCTGGACAAATATTGAACAGCCTCCGACAGTTGCCAATAACAGCCAGAAGGGTGTTGCGACAGGTATTGCAAAGATTGACGGTAAGATTATCATTATTCTTGACTTTGAAAAGATTATTGCTGACCTTAACTGTTCTTCCGGTCTTGATACATCGGGTATTGACAAGCTTGAAAAATCTTCTGAGGTTGATTACGATGCAAGAATAGTAATTGCCGAAGATTCGCCTCTTCTTAATCAGCTTGTTGTCAATGCTCTTACAAAAGCGGGCTTCCATAATATCCTTTCTTTCTCCAACGGACAGGAAGCATGGAATTTCATTTCTACCTTTGCAGACAGTGAAAATGTAACTGAGAATATTTCTCTTATTGTAAGTGATATTGAAATGCCTCAGATGGACGGTCACCGTCTTACAAAGCTTGTTAAGGATCACTCCAATCTCAGCAAGATTCCTGTATTCCTTTTCTCCTCTCTCATTGATGACCAGATGAAGGAAAAGGGTAAGGCTGTTGGTGCCGATGAACAGTTCTCCAAGCCTCAGATAGGCGGACTTATTCAGGCGATGATGACGGTTCTTTCAAAATAAAGTATAAAACCTGAGAAGGATTTCTTCTCAGGTTTTCTTATAACAGGCAAAATCCGCTTATGTTTAGTAACATGAAGCGGATTTTTACTATTTCTTTTTGCTTTTTGCCATATAATAGCGTTTGCGTGTCTGCTTGGCCTGAAGCTTACCTTCATAGAATTTTTCTGTTTTGTCGCTCAGCTCATAGGCACTTGCTGTAAGAATACTGTTTTTAAGTTCAAAATGTATGAAATATCTGTTTCCGCAGACACATTCGCCGATGGAAATAAAGGAGTTCTTACCGTGTCGGCAAAGGTTGTTGAATATAAGTCTTTCATTACATTCTCCGCAGAACATAACTGTGTTCCTGCAGGTATCTGGCAGTGCGCCGATAACCCTGTCGTAATCGCTTTGTATGCTGCAGTAAAGCGTTTCATTATCCCATGGCTTTTTTACAGCTTTCGGCTTTACTGTAACGCTGACCTTGTCGTATTCGTCAATACCTCGCTGAATATCCATTTTTCTTGCAACCAGTAGGGTAAGATATGCGTCATTAAGCGCATCATGTGCCTGTATATCAGTTTGGATACCGAAATACTCAGCTGCAGTTTTCAATGCAGTCTGCCTTGCTTCAGTTCCGGTCTGAACTGAATAAAACCGCTGAAGATTGTAATGCTTAGGCAGGGTCATATATAATTTATGGAATTTCATGTTCTGGTTAAGAATCGGAATGTCGTCATCTCCCCAGGTAAAGAGCACGGTTTCATCCGTAAAGAATTCAGACATACGTTTAAGAGCCGATTCAAAGGAAATCCCCTTATTGAGCATATCCTGTGAAATACCCGTAAGAAAACCCACATACTGATTTATATTCCTGTAACAGACAGGCTTAATCAGAATATTTTCCTTATGAGTTATTTCAAGGCTTTCGTCAAGTACGAAAAAACCAAGCTGTATTATCTCGCCTCTTATCAGGTCGGGATTTTTTTCTTTTGCAGAGGAGGGCTGATTCCACTCCATGTCAAAAATTATATAATTCATCAGTTTCTTTCTTCCAGCGGAACATATTCAAGATGGTCCGCAACGTATTTGTAAGCGGGTCGGATAATTTTGCCGTTATTGACAATTTCCTCAAGTCTGTGTGCGCACCATCCCGAAATACGTGAAATAGCAAAAATAGGTGTGAATAATTCTTCGGGAATCTGGAGCATATCATATACAAATCCGCTGTAAAAGTCAACGTTTGCGCATATGGGTTTGAAGAGGTGGCGCTTTTCGCTGATTACCTCCTTGCCGATACGTTCAATTCGGTCATAGAACCAGAATTCTTCCATACGGCCCTTTTCTTCTGCGAGCTGCTTTGCATATTCCTTGAGAATAACCTGTCTGGGGTCTGATTTTGTGTATACAGCATGACCGAGACCATAAATGAGACCTGTATTGTCAAACGCCTTTTTATCAACAATTTTGGTAAGATATTCACGGATTGCCGTTTCATCGTTCCAGTCAAGAACATGAGTCTTGATTTCCTCAAACATATGCTTAACCTTAAGGTTTGCGCCGCCGTGGCGGAAGCCCTTGAGGGAAGCGATAGCCGCAGCAACAGCCGAATATGTGTCTGTGCCCGAGGATGTGACAACGTGAGTTGTGAAGGTAGAGTTGTTACCGCCGCCGTGTTCAGCGTGAATTACGAGAGCTACATCAAGTACCTTTGCTTCAAGCTCTGTAAATTCGCCGTTTTCACGAAGCATATAAAGAATATTTTCAGCAGTGGAATATTCATTGATGGGGTTTCTTATCATAAGGCTTTCATGCTTCTTGTAGTGACGGTATGAGCAGTATGCGTATACCGAGATAAGAGGCATTTTTGCAATAAGCTGAATAGACTGACGAAGAACGTTCTGGGCGGAAATATCCTCAGGGTTATTGTCGTAGGAGTAAAGGGTAAGGATACTCTTCTGAAGTGCATTCATGATATTTGAGCTGGGCGCCTTCATAATAACGTCACGGGTAAAGTTTGTGGAAAGTACCTGATTATCGGAAATAAGCTGAACGAAGCGTTCAAGATGGTCATTGTCGGGAAGCTTTCCGAAAAGAAGAAGGTATGTAGTTTCTTCAAAGGCATTTCTTCTGTTTCCGAGACCGTTTATAAGGTCCCTGACATTATAGTTGTGGTAGTAGAGGCGGCCTTCACAAGGAATTTTCTTACCGTCGATAATATCATAGGAAACAACGTCGGAGATTTCTGTAAGACCTGTAAGAACGCCCTTGCCGTTAGCGTCACGGAGCCCTCTTTTTACATCGTATTCAATATAAAGGGAAGGGTCGATAGTACCCTTGTTCATGTTTTCAAGCAGACCGTTGAGCAGGTCCATTTCATCTTCTTCAAGATTGATTATTTCTTTATCCTTGTCTTTTTCCAGTTCTGCAAGCATAATTTTATGTCCTTTCGTGGTGAAATGTGTGCAGATGAATTTTTCAGCTGGGTTTTATAAAGAAAAACCGTATCTGCGGTTATTGTCAGAAAAAATAATATACCTTAATTATATACGAAAAAAGGGGATTTATCAATATCAAAAAATCAAAGTTGTAGGAATTGCACTAAAAGAAATAATGGTGATATAGGTTTTAAGCAAAATTAACAATAAAAAGCCTGAAATGAATAATTCAAATCCGCAACTTGCAGTTTAGTCGTTTCAAAAAAATAACATATCATAAGTCTTATCCGCATATAAATCGGATAAATCAAAAATTTGGAGGGGCTAAGCCATGTCACAGATTAAAAATTCAGCCGCAGATTTCTGCGCCTATGGAACAAAACAGGAAAGATGTGTAAGCCTCGCAGAATACATAATCGAAACAAAAGCGACTGTAAGAAATGCAGGAAAGGTTTTCGGAATAAGTAAAAGCACTGTTCATCAGGATGTAACCGCAAGACTTGAAAAGGTGAATCCCGAACTTCATCGGCAGGTGAGGGAAGTACTTGAGCAGAATAAACAGGAACGCCATATAAGAGGCGGAATGGCAACAAAACGCAAATACTGCAAGGAAAACGCAGGTTGACGAAGAAAAATAAATATGATATACTGATTTTATAAAAGAAGAGTAAAGGTAAGGATAATGAAAAAAGTACTATTTGTATCGCACGTTGCAAATTTCATAAAATTCAACAGACCGTTTGTCAATTGGTTCAGAGAACAGTGCTGGGAGGTTCATTACGCCTCTCTCGGTGAAGAACCTATTGACTGCTGTGATAAGACCTTTGATGTATGCTTTGAGCGCAGTGTTTTCCACAAGGATAATATCACTGCATACAAGCAGCTGAAAAGGGTTATTGACGAGGGTGATTATGATATTATTCACTGTCATACTCCTATTGGTGCGGCGCTCACCCGACTTGCGGCAAAAAATGCTCGCAAAAAGGGTACAAAGGTAATCTATACTGCCCACGGCTTTGCATTCTGGAAGGGTGCACCGAAAAAGGATTGGCTTATTTACTACAATGCCGAAAAATTCTTTGCCCGCTACACGGATATTCTCATCCTGATAAACAAGGAGGATTACGAAACCGCTGTTTCCCGTAAATTCCGTGCAGGAAAAATCTATAAAATCGACGGGGTAGGAGTAAATACCGATAAATTCAGCCCTGTTGTGCCTCAAGAAAAGGCGGAAATGCGTGCTTCCCTTGGAATACCGCAGGACGGTTTTCTTTCCGTTTATGCGGCAGAGTTTATTCCCCGAAAAAATCACATCTTTCTCCTTGAAGCCATGAAAAAGCTCCGTGCGGACGGCATAAATCTTCGTTATGCCTTTCTGGGGCAGGGTAAGCTGATGGAGGAGATAAAGGCGAAAACAGCGGAAATGGGACTTTCCGACTATGTTCAGTTCTTCGGTTATCGCCGTGATGCGGAAAAATTCTATTCCGCCGCTGATATGGTAGCCGCCCCGGGCAGTCAGGAGGGGCTCCCTGTTCATCTTCTCGAAGCCATGGCAAGCGGCCTGCCCATAGTTGCAACCTCAATCCGAGGTCATGTTGATTTAATCGAAAATGAAAAGAATGGCTTGCTGTATAATTACAATGATATGGACGCTTTCTGCGAAGCAGTAAAACGTGTCGTAAGCGATTCACAGCTTTGCGGAACATTCAGCAGAAATAACGTTGAAGATGTAAAAAAATACAGCGTTGAAAAGGCTGTAAGCAATATGGCAGAGATTTATAAAACGGTAATGTGAAAACAACCTGAGAAGATTTCTTCTCAGGTTGTTTCAGTTCATATGAAATTTAATGAATGTTTTTGAAACCATAAATACAAACCGATATTATTTCCGATATTTCTTCAATTGATTTATTACAGTCGTTTTTAAGCCATTCACAGATAATTGCGTTGATACCGCTGAGATAGTATTTCATTACATATTGTCTGTTATTCAAGGGATAATGAAATCTATTCAAAATTGGATTGAAAATATTTTCAAATAATCTTTGATATATATTTTCAAAGCCGAAGGTTTTATCATGAAGTAATGCTGTCAGAAAAATTTCTTTGTGCTCTTTGATGTAAGTAAAATACGGAGTAAGATATTTATCATTTATAAAAATCAGCTCATCAGTGTCACAATTGAGGATGTTAACGGAAATCGACTTTGTTTCCTTTGAAAAATATGATAAAAAATCATTTAACATATATCTTGTTGTCTCATTCAGCAAATCGCCGATAGTTTCATAATGTAAATAAAAGGTTGAACGATTTACTCCTGCTGTTTTGCATATTTCACTTACGGTAATATATTCAAACGACTTCTTTTTCAGTAATGAAATCAATGCAAGGTTCATTTTTGTGGCAGTATTGAAATATTTGCTTTCGGATTTATTCATAGTACCACTCCTTGCATGATTGATTTATTCATCTGAAATTTCACGGGCAAGCTGTACGATTTCATAGGAATATTTAGATTTGCCCTTTTCCAGCAGTTTTTTATAAATAGGATAATTTACGCTGCAACCTATAAGTCCGATAACACCTATAATAATACCAAGAATAAAACCTGTAATTCCGCTTCCGATAACCTGCATTGCCAGACTCATTCCGGTGCCTAAGACAAGAGCTGATATTATCCCACACGTATAGGCAAAAATTGTGGCAGGGCGTTTTGCTTTTTTGTCCAGTTTTTTAAGGGCAACAATCTTCGAATTTTCCTTAGGTGCATAATCCTTTGCGATGGATTCTGCTAAAATCTTGTCAGTGTTCATTTTAAGAACCTCCTTTACTTTTGTAATTACATTTTACATTTTTTCGGAGATTTAGTGAACAACAAAGAATATAAAAAATGTCGATTTAAAAAATGTTTATTTCTTTTTTTTGAATTATACCATAATTCATAATTAAAACCGCTTCTCTACGAGAAGCGGTTTTGCCTTATGTTTACTTAATTGTACTCTTAAGCGCATTTCTCGCTTTCTTTACATCAATAAGGTCGTTGGATAAAAGCTCCTCAACCTTTGTAAGCATATTGTCAACATACTTGTTTGTAAGGTCTCTGAGTTCCTTTGTCTGCGCCTGAGCGGTTGCGTTCAGTTCATTAGCCTTTGCATTTGCCTGACGCACAATTTCCTGCTGGGAAACGAGAGCGGCAGCTCTCTGTTCAGCACGGGAAATAATGTTGGCTGCTTCATTCTTGGCGTCATTGAGGATAGTCTTGCGGTCGTTTACAAGCTCTCTCGCCTGAGTGATTTCCTTGGGCATATTGATACGTACCTCGTCAATAAGCTCGCGCATCTTATCAACTTCGATAAGGGATTTCTTACTTGTAAAGGGAACATTGACCGCCTTGTCAAGCATATCGTCCATCATTTCAAGAATTTCATCAATACTCATTTTTTAGTTTCCTTTCTGTTTGTCATTAAGTCTTTTCTGAATATCCTCAACAATAGCGGCAGGAACAAAGGCTGAAATATCGCCGCCGAATGAAGCGATCTGCTTAACCATGCTTGAGGAAAGGTAGGTGCTCTCGCTGTCTGCGCAGAGGAACACAGTTTCTGCTTTTTCATAAAGGTGCTTGTTCGTATGCGCCATCTGGAATTCATATTCAAAATCCGACATGGCACGAAGTCCCTTTACTATGATATCGCAGTCATGTCCTGCGAAATAGTCAACAATAAGACCGTCAAAGGTGTCGACTTCCACATTTGGAATATCGTAGCATACCTTTCTGAGAAGGGTTGCTCTTTCTTCGGGGGAGAAGCTGGTTTTTTTGTTTGCATTTACTGAAACAAGAACAATAAGCTTATCAAAAAGCTTAGAAGCACGGCGGATAATTTCAAGATGTCCGTTTGTAACAGGGTCAAAGCTTCCGGGGTAAACCGCCTTACGCATTATACCGTTATGCTGTTCACTCATCTTCCGTCTCCACCTCGTTTCTTCTGTAAACGGTAAGAGAAATCTGACCGTATTTATATGTTTTATGGATTTTAAAATCACCCTCGGTTTCAGGAAGCCTGCAGTCCTTTTCGTGTTCGCAGACAATAATTCCGTTTTCGCTCATTTTTTCAACCAGAGCAGGAAGCGAACGCTGGATAAGTTTCTTTCCGTATGGCGGGTCAAGAAACGCAATGTCAAACTTTACGGGTGTAGTGCGCAAAAACGCTAAGTTGGGCATATTGCAGACAACTGCGCTATCTTCCATCTTAGTGTGTTTGAGGTTTTCTCTTACAACACCGATTGAAGCAGGGCTATTGTCAACAAAATACGCCTTTGAAGCCCCTCGGCTCAGCGCCTCGATTCCAAGCTGACCCGAGCCTGCGAAGAGGTCAAGAACAACTGCGTCCTCAAGGTCGAACTGAACAATACTGAACATTGCTTCCTTTATTTTTTCTGCCGTTGGTCTTACAACATCGTTTCCTTCAAGGGTTTTAAGCCTCATACCTCGTGCAATGCCTGTGATAACTCTCATTAAAAAATCTCCTGTATATATAGATGCAGGTTTTCCGCAGTTTCACGG